>JALSKR010000230.1 GCA_026988735.1 Sulfurimonas sp. | reverse complement strand
AAAGTAGACAAAGCTTTTGATCATCTTGAACTGCTTTTTGTACAAGAACTTTTTATGACGGATGTCGCAAATCGGGCAGATATTGTCGTGGGTGTGAAATCAGCGTATGAAAAAACCGGTGTTTATGTCAATGCAATGCGAAGACTGCATCTTTCGCAACCGCTTGTAAAATCCGATTTGCCTGATGATTGGGAAGTATTGCAAATGCTTGACAATAAAATGAGTGGAGATGCAAACTATGCAAGCTCAAAAGATATCTGGGATGAGGTACGAAAAGTTGCCTACAGACGATTTAGCGGAGCAGACTATCATAGGCTTGAAAAACACCGTAAACGAGGTTTACAATGGCCTGTGCATACGGAAGATACACCGATTTTACATCAGTTGGATTTTAGAACAGAGGACGGATATGGATACTTTGTATATCATCAGTATAAACTTCGAGGTATGGTGAAAGAGATACAAAATAAATCTCTTAAAGGTTACCATCTTACAACAGGAAGAACACTCGCACACTATAATAATGCCGCACAGACAAAACGAAGTCCAAAGCTCAATGACAGATATGAAGAAGATATATTGTTAGTGTATGAAGGCGATGCCGATGATTTTGTCAGTGAAAAGGTCATACTCAAAAGTGAATGGGGACAAACGAATCCGCTTAGAGTAAAAATTACAGACAAAGTGCAGCCAAAAACGCTTTTTGCAACCTTTCACCATGTTGAGTCTAAAATAAACAATCTTTTTGGCGACAAAAGTGATGAACTAATTCTAACTGCCGCATTTAAATCCGTACAGGTCGAAGTGATTAACTGTTAGATGAGCAGAGCTAAAGGAAACAGAGCAGAGGAAAAAGCCGCTTTGTTTTTGTATGAAAATGGCTACGAGATAGTAGAAAAGAATTTTTATTCCCGATTTGGCGAGATTGATATCATTGCAAGTAAAGAGGGTGTTTTACACTTTGTGGAAGTCAAAAGCGGTGAGGATTATGAACTTGCCATTCAAAACATAACACCGACAAAACTCTCCCGTCTTATAAAAACCGCCCATGTTTACATGAAAAAAAACGCTTTAGATGTTGATTTTATGTTTGATGCGCTTGTTGTTACTCCAAATAAGATAGAAATATTAGAAAATATTACAATTTAATTTAATTTAATCAAATTTATGCTAGGCTATAAAAAAATTAGAAAGCAGGCAGGATTTTTCATGGAAAACAGTTTTTTAAATGACACAATGGATAAAGACTACCTGCTTAAAACATTTGACAAAGATGTGATTTTTTCCGCAACCGATTTAAACGGAAAAATTGTCTATGCTAGTGAAGCGTTTTGTAAAATAAGCAAATATTCCAAAGAAGAACTTTTAGGAAAAAACCATAATATATTACGGCATGAAGATATGCCCAAAGAGCTGTTTACAGATTTATGGAATACACTGAAATCAGGAAAAGAATGGTATGGCGAGATAAAAAACAGAGCCAAAGACGGGAGTTTTTACTGGGTCAATGCACACATCGCCCCTTATACAAATGAGAGCGGTGAGATCGTTGGTTACCATGCATTGCGCGAAAATATTACAGATAAAAAAGCATTGCAGGAGTTGCAGGAAAATATAGAAAATATGAATGAGTATCTCAAAGAAGAGGTACACAGAAGAATTAAAGACATTGTATCATTAAACAAAGATATACGTGAAACGCAAAAAGAAATCATATTTACAATGGGAACAATCGGCGAGAGCCGTTCCAAAGAGACAGGAAATCATGTAAGGCGGGTTGCGGAATATTCGCGCCTGTTGGCTGAGTATTGCGGTATGGATAAATTTCATGCACAGATGTTAAAAGAAGCAAGCCCAATGCATGATATAGGAAAAGTCGGTATACCCGATGCCATACTTAACAAACCGGGAAGACATACTCCCCAAGAGACTGAAATTATGAAAACACATACTACTCTTGGATATGATATGCTTCGCCACAGCGATAAAGAGCTTCTGCAAATAGCAGCAACAATAGCGCATGAACACCATGAAAAATATGACGGTTCAGGATACCCCAGAGGTTTGGCGGGGGAGGATATAAGTCTTTATGCAAGAATTACCGCTGTGGCAGATGTTTTTGATGCTCTTGGAAGTGCAAGAGTGTACAAAAAAGCCTGGAAAGATGAAGATATTGTTGCAATGTTTAAAGAAGAAAAAGCAAAACATTTTGATCCTCTGCTTGT
>JALSKR010000229.1 GCA_026988735.1 Sulfurimonas sp. | reverse complement strand
TTGTCTGCCGCTGATTTTTTAAAAGCGGGTAATTATGCTGTCGAAAAAGAGAAACTCTCCATTGTCAACACATTTGTGGACTATCTTGTATTTATCGGATGGATTGGTGTCGGATTAAAGTATCTGGTTGAACAGTACTATACCATGTCAAATCAGGCATTGATGAATATAGCTATAGTGATGAGTTTTGTAGTGATTAACTACATCATTTCTTTGCCTTTTTCTTATTATGAAAAATTTGTTATTGATGCAAAATACGGATTTAACAATTCAACTCTTGGACAGTGGATAAAAGATACACTTATCTCTTTTGTCCTGACAATAATTTTCGGCTCTCTGGTTGTCTGGGGTGTATATGAAATCATTGTAAATTTTCAGCTTTGGTGGTTATGGAGCTTTTTGTTTATTTTTGCGATAGTGATTTTGATAAATATGCTTTATCCTACTTTTCGTGCAATGTTTTTTGATAAACTGACACCACTTGAAGATGCAGAACTTGACAGCGAAATTAAAAGATTGATGGATAAAACAGGGTTTGTAAGTTCGGGTGTATTTGTGAGTGATGCAAGCAAGCGGGACAACAGACTCAATGCCTATTTTGGCGGATTTGGAAAAGCGAAAAAAGTTGTTTTGTTTGATACATTGCTTAAAAAACTGACAACGAAAGAGCTTTTGGCTGTTTTAGGGCATGAACTCGGACATTTTGCACATGGAGATATTTATAAAAATATCGCTTTGGTGGGTGTTATGCTTTTTGTAATGTTTGCAATCTTTGGTAATTTACCGGATTCGCTTTATCTCGAACTCGGTGTTGCGAAACAGCCTTATGTCATTATGATTTTACTGATGCTGTTTATGCCGGTACTCGGCTTTATCATGATGCCTGTAATGGGTATAGTAAGTCGCCATAATGAATATGAAGCGGATAAGATGGGGAGTGAACTCGGTGGAAGTGCGGGTGCGATTGAGCTTGCCAATGCGCTGAAAAAACTGGTAAATGAAAACAAAAGTTTTCCTCTTTCGCATCCTTTGTATATTTTCTTTCACTATACACATCCTCCGGTAATTGAACGCTTAAAAGAACTCGGTATGGATGTAGGATACATAGAAAAAAGCGGTACAGAGGGTAAATGCGAAGCAGATATATAGTAAAAGATTTACTTCGTGAGGTTACACAAAATCTACAGCCTGTAGTGCAAAGAGCCCCAAGAGAAGCACAACTTCTTATGATGCAATATCTCGGAGTGGATGAACTCTGGCTTATTACCCATCAAAACAGTTCTGTGGAAATTTCGCAGCAGTTTTTTGAATGGGTACAAAGAAGGCAAAATAACGAACCTTTAGAATACATCACAAAGCGTGTAAGTTTTTACAGTGAAGAGTTTTATATAGACGAGGGGGCTTTGATTCCCCGTCCTGAGACAGAACTGCTGATAGATGAAGTGATCAAAAATGTGCCGGATAAAGAGAGTGCTTTAACTTTTGTGGAGGTCGGAGTAGGGAGTGGCATCATCTCTATTATGCTTGCGAAGAGTTTTAAAAATTCTAAAATTATAGCAGTGGACATTTCTCAAAAAGCTTTGGATGTGGCACAAAAAAATATAGAAAAATTTGGCTTGCAAGAACAGATTGAATTACGATTAGGCTCACTGCTTGAGCCGATTTCTGAACAAATAGACTATCTGGTTTCCAACCCGCCGTATATTGAAAATGGTGTTGCTTTGGAATCAAACCTTTCTTATGAACCGCAAAATGCACTTTTTGGCGGAAGAGTAGGTGATGAAATTATTAAAAAACTTCTTGATGAAGTCTTAAGAGAGAAGATTAGATTTTTTAGTTGTGAGATTGGTTATGACCAACAAGATAAAATACGGGATTATATGCAAGGAAAAGATTTTAAATCTATAACTTTTTACAAAGACTACAGCTCGTTCGATCGCGGATTTACATTACAAATATAATAAGGTTTTACAAAAATGAAAAAAAATATTTATCTGGATTTTACATATTTTATTGTTTTGGCAGCTACTTTCGGGGCTGTTTTGGTTTTAGGTGCTGTTGTTGCGCCTGTGATTTTTCATACAGACAAGATCACAGTCAACTTGCTGATAGACCATTATAACGCAGGTATTATAATGGGAGAGATTTTTCACAGGTTTTCATACTGGACCTATTTTGTAGCAACTTTTGTAGCTTTGTATGAGGCTATTGTCTATAAAATGGGTCAACGTGATGCTATCAGTTTTGCGGCAGCCGTCACAGTAATATTTGCATCTTTGATGTTTTCTGCGGTTTATGTTCCAAAAATCCTTTCTATGCAGGCACTGGGAGCAGAAGCTACTCAAAGTGACACATTTGAAAATATTCATATAGCAAGTGAGATCGATTTTAAAATACTGGCATTTGCTCTTTTGGTCCTGTTTGTCAGAAGATTGATGCTTTTAAGAGTACCTTCGAAGCCACTTTAACGCTAAATTAACACTATTTTGATAAGATTTACCTAAACAAATTTTTTGTATTAGGTGGTTTTATGTCAATTTTTAAACTTCTCATTCTTTTTTCTCTTTTTTCAACACTTCTTTTTTCTTATCCGAATTATTCACAGGCCTATAAAGAGAAGAAGCTTTATCCTATGGGTGAAAAAATTTATAAGAAAAAATGTTCTCATATAGATGTAAAGAGATACAAAAGTTATGAAGAACTCTCAAATGCTTTGTTGACAAAAAAGAGCTGTGCAACACTCAATAAAAAATACCTGGAGGCTTTGGCGCTTTATCTGTGGGAGGTCAAAAGAGTCTCAGGCAAACACAGACATTTTGCCAAACTCAGTGTAACAAAAGATGAAAAATGCCCTGTGTGCGGTATGCTTTTGTATAAATACCCGAGGTGGGTTTCACGTATAGAGTATGATGACAATAATATATCATTTGACGGAATTAAAGATATGATGAAATACTATTTTGAACATCCAAAGAAGATCAAACATATGCTGGTTCAGGAGTATTATACACAACAGGTTATTGATGCGAAAAAAGCCTATTTTGTTATGTGGAGTGATGTGTACGGGCCAATGGGAAACGAGTTGATAGCTTTTAAGGATGAAGCATCTGCCAAACGGTTTGCTCTTGACCACAAGGGTAAAAAGATTTTGAAATTTGATGAAATAAAGCCTGAAGATGTGTATAAACTAGATGAATAAAAAAAGCCGTTTTTGTCTCTTTACATGTAGTGCCCTCATACTTGTCATGATAGGGGAGATCTTATATTTACAAAAAAATGATACGTTGACAAAAAAAGAGATTCTGCAGAAAAAAACATTTGTCAAAACAACAACTGTGTCCAATTTTGTTTTGGCACTGAAAAACAATTCTATAAAGACAATGCCGTGAAAAAGATTAATTTTCATCTTCTTGAATATGCGATTAATTATATCTTGCGGTATAAAGCAAAAAATATATTTATTCTTATAATACTGACACTGCTCATTACTCTCTTGGCATCATTCTTTTTTGTACAAAACTCTTTGAAGTATGAACTGGAAGCAACACTTGATACACAACCGCAAATTATAGTTACAAATCAAAAGGCGGGCAGAGACACCACTGTGGATGAGAATGTTATAGATACTATTTTAAATATTAAAGGTGTTTCTGATGCAAATGGACGGGTATGGGGCTATTATGAGTTTAAACATATGCATGCCAGATTTATTTTAGTCGGTATTGATGAATTTGAAAACCAATACAATGCTACCTTTGCAGATATAATAAAAAACAGTGAACTGAATGCCTCGTCAATGCTTATAGGAGAAGGCGTAAAGAAGATAATGGATGCAAGTTATTATAAAGAATATTTCAACTTTATCACTCCTGATTTATCAGTAAAAAAAATTTACATAGCAGGAACATTTAAAGCAGCAACCCAGTTGGAATCAAATGATATGATAGTCATGAACAAAGATACTCTCAGGGAGATATTTGGCTATAAAAACAGTGAAGCTACAGATTTGGCAGTGCATGTTGATAACCCGTTAGAACTTTCTTCTGTGATGGCAAAAATTCAAAACCTGTTTCCAACTTTTAAAGTTGTTGCAAGAAAGGATCTCAAAACAGCACTTGAGAATCAGTTTAATTTTATCAGCAGTGTCTTTTTAATCCTGTTTACAATTACTCTTTTTACATTTTTTATGATTGTATATGATAAATCAAGCGGACTCAGCAGTGAAGAGAAAAAAGAAATAGGCATACTCAAGGCAATAGGCTGGACAATAGAGGATGTTCTTACAGCACGTATATATGAAGGTCTTATCATCTCTTTTATAGCTTATTGTACGGGAATAATACTGGCCCTCTTTTTTGTCTATATTTTAAATGCTCCGATAATCAAAAATATATTTATAGACTATAATGATATTGCAAACAGTTTTACTCTTCCTTTTGTGCTTGATTACAAGATACTGCTTTTACTCTTTTTGCTCAGCGTTCCTGTATATATGTTTGCAACAGTCATTCCCTCATGGAGAGTTGCCACACTTGATGCTGATGAGGTTATACGATGATAAAACTGCAACATGTAAGCAAAATATACGATGATATAAAAGCGCTAGATAGCATTGATCTGGAAATTGGTGAAGGGGAACTCATCATATTGAAAGGAGTCAGCGGCAGCGGAAAAAGTACCATACTTTCATTGATTGCCGGACTGCTGAAACCGACAAGCGGAGATGTTCTGGTTGAGGACAAACATATTTCAAAACTGCCGGATCATTTTTGTTCCCGATACAGAAGAGACAATATCGGGTTTATATTTCAGAAATATAATTTGATTCCTACGTTGAGTGTTCGTGATAATATTTTATTACCTCTTGTTCCGTTAAACCTGGATGAAAAAGCTTTACATGTAAAGCTTCATTCTGTAATGAAGATGTTTGATATTGAACATAAAAAAGATGTAAGGGTAAAAAGTCTTTCAGGCGGTGAACAGCAAAGAACTGCAATAGCCAGGGCAAATGTCAACAATCCAAAGATAATTTTGGCAGATGAGCCGACTGCAAATCTGGATGAAAAGCTCTCTTGTGAGTTTATACAAATACTCAAAGAATTAAAGACTTTAAACAAGACTATCATTGTTGCAACACATGATCCTCTTTTTTTTGACTTGGATTTTGTGGATCGTATTGTAGAGATACATAATGGTAAACTGCTATGCTCTTGACTCCTGAAGTAATAACAATTGATATACTTAATCTGCTCTTTGCTTTTTTTGCTACTTTTGCATTTTATTACAGTGTGAAAATACTCTACCGGTATGATCGTAATGCTACAACTCCACTGCAGTATAATCTGGAAAAACAAAGTTATCTGGTAAGTGTAGTTATAAAATTTATTTTTTACACCAAGGTTTTATTATTTATATTTTTTATTTTTACACTTGATGATATTTCAAATATTTTACCAGGGGCAATGTGTGGTGCCGGTGTCGTCAATGCAACACAATACGGCACTTATCTTCTGATACTTAAAGTTATTAATTTATATATTTTTGCCTACTGGCTGGCACTAAACAGTGAAGATATGAAATCAGAACAACAGATATATCTGCAATTGAAGTTAAAAGTATATTTGTTTGCATATTTTTTGCTTATGCTTGAAATCGGATTGGAGAGTCTGATGTTTCTTTCTATAGATACAAAGAGTGTTGTAGACTGTTGCGGATCTATTTTTTCAACAACAGACGGTACCTATATGGCTCGTTTGCTGGGCATGAACCCGATAATACTTCTGGGAAGTTTTTATGCTCTGTTTACATGTATTGTCGTTGCATACAGGGTAAGAAACAGATACCTTTTTTCTTTAATGAATTTATTGTTTGTTATTGTAGCTTTAGTGTCGCTTATAAGCTTTTTCGGAACATATATTTATGAACTGCCGACACATCACTGTCCGTTTTGTCTGCTGCAAAAAGATTATAACTATATAGGGTATTTATTATATATATTTTTATTTGTCGGCACTTTTTTTGGAATTGTCATAGGGGTGATTTCTTTTAAAAAAGAAGAGGAAAAGAGCAAATATAAAGTGTCACTTTTTTTTACGACTTTATATGTGTTGTTAGTGAGTTACTATCCCCTGGCATATTTTCTAAAAAACGGTGTTTGGTTATAGGGGGGGGAGAGGTACTTATATATTATGCTGGTTGTCTCCAAATTTACTGTTCCACCACTCTTGAGGTGTATAGGTTGATTTTTTTATACTCTCTTCATCAAGCGGATATTCATAAGCATTGCAGTAGTCAAGTATGATTTGGTAGGCTTCATTTATTTGCATACTCATCTGCGTTGCCTGCTCATAGTTGTCTTTATGCTTGTCAGGATGCCATTTTTTCATAAGATTTTTGTATTTGTTTTTTATTTCTTTGAGAGAAGCTTTTTCGCGAAGACCAAGGAGTGATTTGGCCTTCATTATTTTTTCAAAAGAGTGCAATGGAGTTAGTCTTGTTGTTGTCTCATATAAGCAGGAATATCAAGGTAGTCACCGTCAAGTTCACCGCCAACTACAAGTCTTGGTCTTACTTTGGCACGAACAGGGGCAGGTGTTTCACTTACAAAATCTTCATTGTTTGTCAGTTCTTTTTCAAAACCTGTTGCAACAATAGTAATCTTGATATAGTTTTCAGGAATCTTCTCACTTGTAGATGTTCCCCAGATAACTTCTGCATCATCATGTGCACTTTCATGCACAACTTCCATCGCTTCTGCCAGTTCCATCATAGGAAAGTCCGGATGCATACTGAAATGTACCAAAACACCCATGGCACCATTAATAGACATATTATCAAGAAGCGGAGATTCAATTGCCGCTTTAATAGCTTCGTATGCTGCATTTTCTCCTTCATGCTCGCCAACACCCATAAGTGCCATACCTTTGTGACTCATAACAGTTTGCAAGTCGGCAAAGTCAAGGTTGATATCATTGTCCCCGCTTGAGAGAATAACACCTGATGTTCCGCTCACAGCCTGTGCCAATACACTGTCTACTATTTTAAAGCTTTCTTTCAGCCCCAGTCTTCGGTCAATGATGGATAAAAGTTTATCATTTGGAATGACAACTATAGAATCACTCTCTTTTTTGAGTTCTTCTAACCCTTCCTCTGCTAACTTTAAACGTTTTTTCCCCTCAAATGCAAAAGGTTTTGTAACGATTGAAATAGTAAGTGCTCCAATCTCTTTGGCTATCTGGGCAACTACAGGTGCTGCACCTGTTCCCGTTCCACCACCAAGACCTGCAGAGATGAAAACTATGTCAGCCCCCTCAAGTGCTGATCTGATTTCATCATAATTTTCCAGTGCAGAATCTTTACCTATACTCGGTTTCATTCCGGCACCCAAACCTTTTGTCAGTTTCGCACCTATTTGAATCTTTGAAGCGGCATTTGTTTCATTGAGAACCTGTGCATCGGTATTGATAAGCATCATTTCAATACCTGTAACACCTTCATTGATCATATGTCCTATCATATTTCCGCCACCGCCGCCGACACCGACAGCTATAATTCTTGCTCCGCTAGGGCTATGTGCTTCTTCTACTACAAATGGTTCCATTCTTTCACTCCTTTAAAATAACTGGGTAGCCCAGTTCCAAAATTTACTGAAACTTCCAGCTTCATCACTCTTTTTCTCTTTTACTGTCTCTAAGTTTACCATTTTATCCTTATCACTAACTGTTTGTTCTTCTGATGGAACTATAGGTATAACAGGTTCATTGGATAAATCAATACTGTTTGTTACTGTTGGCTCTTCATTGGTGTGTCGTACTCTTTTGTTGACATCAATCTCATAAGGGGTATAAGGAGAAGCAGAGTACATAACAAGTCCGACAGCACTTGCATATTCCGGACCGCGCAGGGAGTCAAAAAGACCGTTCATCTCAATGGGTTTTGCCAAACGAACAGGAACAGAACCAAAGGTTGCTATAGCCAGGTCACGTATACCGTCCATTTTTGAAAAACCGCCTGTGAGGACTATACCTGCTCCAATCTGCTCTTTAAGCCCACTGTTTTCTATAAACTGTGCAAGTATCATCAAGGTTTCTTCGACTCTTGCAAATATAACATTGTGGACAACTTCAAGAGAGACTTCATGTGTAGAGTTCTCATCCCCGATAATAGGAAGCTCTATTAAATCATTGCTTGGTGTGAGCAGTGAACCATAGGTCAGTTTTACTTTGTCTGCAACATTAAGCGGTGTGTGCAATGCCATAGAGAGGTCACTTGTCACATGATTTGAACCAACACCCAAAAATTCATTGTAGCGAATTGAATTGCCTGAGTGAATGGCAATATTACTTGTGTTACCACCCATGTCAATAACTGCAGCACCCAGTTCTCTTTCATCTTCATTGAGTGTTGCGATGGCTGAAGCATAACTGTTGAGAACTACATTTTCCACCTCGACACCTGCACCTCTGACAGCTTTTTTAAGGTTGTTCAGGTTTGATTTTTGTGTCGTTATTATGTGTGTTTCGACCTCAAGTCTTGAAGCATTCATCCCAAGCGGGTCTTCTATGTAATCCTGATCATCTACTTTAAAGTTAAAAGGCAGCGCATGGAGCACTTCGTATTCGTTTGGTATATTGGCGTTGTACAAAGAAGTATGCATAACACGTTTTATCTCTTCAAAGGAGATCTCTTTTGACTGAATGTTTACAATGCCGTTTGAGTTAAGGCTTTTTGTGTAGGCTCCGGATATGGAAACAATTGCAGTGTTGATGTTACTGCCTGATACACGTTTTGCATCTTCAACTGCAGTTTTTATACTTCTCGAAGCAAGTTCAATGTTTGTTATGCTTCCCTTTTTTAAACCCTGTGCTTTTGTTGTGCCTGCACCAGTTATTGAGATTGTATGATTATTGTCAATTTCTGCAATGATAGCACAAATTTTTGTTGAACCAATATCTATGGCTAAAACAGTTCTACTCAATTTAGAGTCCTTGAATATAAATCTCAGTTTGGTACTTGTTTTGAAGCGTTTTTATAAGCCCTTCGTTAAACAGAGTACTTTTTAATTTTGCGACAGTGTCGCTAACATTGTTATTTTTATTTGTAAGCAGTTTTTGTTCCAAAATGTTGTATAAAACAACTTTTCCGTTATTCAGACCGATATAAGATCTTTTTTTATCACTCACAAACAGTTTTTGTAAGAAGTCAGCAGCTTCCTGTCTGCTTAAAGGTGCCAGTTTGTCTACAGAAGTAACAGTAAGAAAGTCAGAAGTTTTTCCTATAAAAGTATTAACAGAATCATTGACAAGTTGCATCAGTTTTTCTTTTTTTATTTGTGTAATATAAAGTGGTAGAATTTCCGCTTTTGCTTCTTCAAATGATTTTGGTTTTGCAGGTATAGTTTTTGTTAACTCAAAAATATAGTATGTTCCGTTGATATTTATCGGTTTTGTATATGGTTTTGTCAGTGCCAGTTTAGAAATTGTATCGAGTGTTTGCGCATTGAACGGATTGTCTGATTTTGAGATTTGAGCACTTTGCGGTTTTATACTGCTTGGAAGTTTATTCTTTTTAAATGCTATATATGTTCGTAAAGCTTTGTCTTTCATCGCTTTTGCATTGAGTTCTTTGAGAACTTTTTCTTTCGCTGCTTCAAGCGTTAAAATTTTACCGTCACTGCTTTTGAAATGTGTTCTGTTCTCTTTGTAGTATGTCGCAATCTCTGTATCGCTGAATTTTTTTGCTACAAGTGCTACTTTAATAAAAGTAACCTCATAAACAACATCATTCATAAAATTGTTTTTCTGATTCTGCCAAAACTTTTTTAACGCTTCCTTGTCTACGGAGACTTGAATGTCATCAAGTGTAAGGACTTTATAGTTTATTTTGTCTGCAATATTGAAAATCGTGTTTAAAATATTTTCTTCATTTTCTGATGTCTTTACAGGGAGAAGTTTCAGGGTTTTTTGTA
>JALSKR010000228.1 GCA_026988735.1 Sulfurimonas sp. | reverse complement strand
TAAAAAGATATACCAAAGGGGAGTCAATCAAATTTTTAACCTACTTTTTTATAAGTGTAGCATATAATGTGCAAAAAAATAAGAAGCGAAAGAGTCATGGCAAAAAAATATGTGATTTTAGACACAGAAACAACAGGCACAAATGAAGAAGACAGAATTATTCAACTCGGATATATGGTTTTGGGAGCCAAAGATGTAGAGGTTCATAATGAATTTTGTTCCACCGATATAGCGATTAAATTTGGTGCGATGGAGGTACACGGCATTACTCCCGATTTGATTGAGGACAAGCCACCCTGCATAGAAACACAGGCATACAAAAGACTGTTAGAACTTAATACTCAGGAGAATTATCTCATCATTCACAATGCTCCTTTTGATATAACTATGCTTGAAAAAGAGGGCTTTAAAACACAAATGCAGGTCATAGATACCCTCAGAGTTGCCAAACATGTTATGCCGGAGGAAGAGGCACACAGATTGCAATATTTTCGCTATAAAATGGAACTTTACAAAGAAGAAGAAAAAGAAGCCAAAGCACTCGGTATTGTTGTCAAAGCCCATGATGCTATCGGTGATGTACTTGTTTTAAAACTCTTTCTTTCAAAACTCAAAGATATTGTCCAGGCACAGTTTCCAAATGAAAATCCGGTTGAAAAGATGGTCGATTTAACCAATACTCCTATTTTAGTCCAAACATTCAGATTTGGAAAGCACAAAGGCAAAAGTCTTGAAGAAGTAGCGCGTGAAGATGCAGGATATTTAAGATGGATGCTGAAAAATATGGAAAACATTGATGAAGATCTGCGTTACTCTATCAACTACTACCTGGAGTCATAAAACCAAAAACTACAAACAAAACTAAGGCAACAACACCGCTTATAAGGGCATAAGGAAGTTGTGTCTTTACATGTTCGATTACTTCACAGTCACTCGCAAGAGATGAGATGATAGTCGTGTCAGAGATGGGCGAACAGTGATCGCCAAAAACACCGCCGCTGATAACAGCCCCTATTGCCAAAGCAACATCTGCATCCATTCCCACAGCCATCGGAACGGCAATAGGTATCATAATACTGAAAGTTCCCCAGGATGTTCCTGTAGAAAAAGAGATGATACTGCTGAGTATAAATATGACACCGGCTAAAAGATAGACACTGAGATTGTCACTTGCAAGCGAAGCCAAATACTGCCCTGTTTTAAGTTCAACAGTAACATCTCCTATGGCAAAAGCAAAAAGCAGTATCATAGCAATAGGAAAAAGCTTTTTTGCTCCGATATAGGCACTTTTTGTGTAGGTTTTTGTAGACATATTTTTCGTACCAATATAATAAATAAACATTATCATCAACGTTGCAAGCATGGTATAAAAGATAGAACTCGAACCGCTGCCCTTTAACATATCACCATTTCCTGTTATGCTTAAAAACATAAATACAAAACCAATCATCAAAATAATTGGAATAATCATATAGCTCATACTCGCTTGAGTGTTTACATGTAACGATGTTTTTGCCAAAGAAGGTTTTGCATTTTTCATCGGACCTATATTGATATTAAACCATACCGCTAAAAAAGTAACAATTAAGGCACTTATAGCATAAAAGTTATAAGTAACACTCTGCAGCAGTATACTAACATTGTCACCTGTAATCACTCCTGTCTGTACCTCTGTAGCAATCAAACCAAGAAGAAGTGCACCCCAGCCATTGAGCACTATCAACGAACTAATAGGCGCAGAAGTAGAATCACAGACATAAGCAAGTTTGGCATGTGGCACTTGCTCTTTATCACACAAAGGTCTGCCAACAACTCCGGCTATCAAAGAGGTTATGGAAGATTCTATAAAAATAATAACCCCGATAAAATAACTGACAAGCAAAGCAGAACGGGGAGAATTGACAAGTCTTGTTTTTTGGGTCATAAAAGAGACAAATCCGTTAATACCCCCGCTTTTTTGCATGAGTTCCATCACACTTCCGACAAGCACCGCAAATGCTAAGGTTTTGAGTATCCATACTTCATGCAAAAGGGAGAAAAAGAGTGCAAAAGTAGAATCCAGTGCTGTGATGAATGAAAAACCGTGAAGGAAAAAAAGTCCTAGAAATATCCCTCCAAACAAAGAGAGCATAATATTTTTTGTATAAAGTGCCAAACCAATGGCTAAAAGAGAAGGAATAACCGAGAGAAAAGAGAGTTCTATAAGAAGCCTTTAAAATTCCATAGCCAGTAGCATAACACCGGCTCTGCCAAAAATTTCTCTGTAAGCATCACACTCTTTTTTGTCGACAATTTCAAATCCGAGTCTTTTATAAAAAAGTTCTGCTTCCAATGAACCGATTTCTATAACTGTCTGTACTATGCTGTAGCCTTTAAGTCTTGCAGTAAGCAGGCTTTTTTGCATCAATGCTTTGAGTACACCCACATCAATAAAACCCTCAAGCTCTTCCATAAAATCAAACATCAATCTGCTTTTACTTGTGTTAAAACTGCATTCATATACAACTTCCAACGGTTTGTTGATCTCATCCCCGCAACCTATCTCTTTGAGGGCCTCTTCAAAAGCCTCTTTTGTTGCAATTCTTGGCTCATAGCTGCATAAAGTTCCCACACTCTTTCCGTCCATTTGCGCTATTAAAAAATTTTTGTAATGGCAATGACTTTTTGCTTGTGTTTGTGTAAGCTTCTCTAGTTTTTCCAAGACTTCTGTATCGTTATCTGTTCCGAAGAGCACATCAAAAAGACCCTTCTTTTTCCCTGCTCGTGAACTTTGTAAAATCATTTGTGCTAAAAAAGAAGCATCTTCAGCCGTAGCCTGTTTTATTTTAAGACTCATTGTTTTATCCAAACTTTAATTTTATCTATTTTACTCTTGACATCGTATAATAGTAATAGTACCATACTTTATGATAAAAAGTTTCTTAATTATGGCAAGTTTGTCAATTTTCTTGTTTTCTTCCCAGCAAATAGTGCTCGTTGTTGCCAATGATATGAACAGCTCATCAGCAAAACTCGAATGTTATGAGGGCTCAAACAAAGTCTTTCAGACGATGAGAGTAAATTTGGGGAAAAACGGACTAGGCTGGGGTGTAGAAAGTCAAAAGTTTCAAAAACAGCCTGATGAAGCGTTGAAATATGAAGGTGACAAAAAAGCACCCGCAGGTATTTTCAAACTTACAGACATTTTTGGATATTCTCCAAAAAGCAAATATGCTCTGCCTTATCTCTATGCAGACAAAAACCTGATATGTGTTGATGATACAGATGCAAACTTTTACAATCAAATCATTATGGCAAATGGAGATGAAAAAAGTTTTGAATATATGAGACGTAAAGACAGACAATACAGGTTGGGAATAGTAGTTGATTATAATCACAAAAGAGTCAAAGGAAGAGGTTCTTGCATCTTTATACACATAGAACGCGCTCCAGAGACTCCGACAGTAGGCTGTACCTCAATGAGTGAAGAAAACATACAAAAAATTGCCAATTGGCTTGATGCAAAAAAAGAACCTGTTCTCGTGCAGATTCCAAAAAAATCTGCCAAAGAGGTGTTAAAACTTTATCCGCAGCTCAAAAACTCCGAGCTGCTAAAATAGTTTATGCCTCTTCTTTAGACATTTTATCTTTGGCTGCAATACCCATAAGTGAAAGTCCGGTCTTGATGCTCAGCGCAACCATTAACATCAGTTTTAAGAGTTTTGCCTCATCTGCTGTACCAATCATACGCACATCATAATAGAACTTATGTAAAGAGGCTGCCAAAGATTTCAAGTAATCTGTCAGTTTTTGCACCTGCCGTGTATTGAAGGCATCTTCAATCACTTCAGGCAGTAAAAGTGCATCAAACAGTAATGTATCTGCATTTTCTCCAAGATTTTTCAAACTTGCATTTGCAATATCCTCTTTGGACACAGTTGCTTTGGAGAGCAGTGTCTGAATACGTGCATGTGCATATTGAATATAAAATATAGGATTCGAGCTGTCCTGTTTTTTAAACTCTGCCAAATCAAATTCAAGTGCAGTATCGCTTTTTTTACTTGCAAAAATAAAACGAAGCGCATCTGCACCTATCTCTTCGACTATATCACTCATAAGTATGACATTTCCGGCACGTTTACTCATCTTGTAAGGCTCACCGTCTTTTAAAAGACTTACCATCTGAGAAAGCAGGACTTCAAGTTTTTTTGAGTCATATCCAAGGTATTCAACTGCTGCTTTTACACGGGCAATGTATCCGTGATGATCCGCTCCCCAGATATTGATATAATGATCATACCCGCGTTCAAATTTTTGATTATGATATACTATATCGCCGGCAAGATAAGTCGGACGGCCGTCTTCACGAACAACAACTCTGTCTTTTTCATCGCCTTTGGCTTGTGAAGCTATCCAGAGTTTGCCATCTTTTTCATAAATGCCATCGCCCATTTTTTGCATCACTCTGCCCCAGTCGGCATAAAGTGTTGACTCATACACAAAAGTATCAAAAAAGATGTTCAAATCACCCAAATCTTTGACAATGATTTTCATCACTTCATCTTTTGCCCAAAGAGCAAGCTCTTTTTGACGAGACTCATCATAAAAAATCTCTTGACCAAATTTTTCCATTGCATCCCGAGCAAGTGCGTCAAGATACTCTCCACGGTAATAACTCTCAGGATACTCTACCGCTTCATCCAAAAGATGGTCTCTGGCATACAACTGAATAGAGAGTCCAAGTAAATCAATCTGATTGCCGGCATCATTTACATAATATTCGGCTGTTATATCATATCCGAGATGTTTTGCCAAACGGTACAGAGTATCGCCGTAAACAGCACCTCTTGCATGTCCGATATGCAAAGGTCCGGTCGGATTTGCACTGACAAATTCTAAAAGTATTTTTTGGTTTTTGTCTTGTTTTGCAAATTCTGCAGGATTTTCTAAAGCCCAAGAAGCATACTCAGCTAAAAAATCTTCACTCAAACGAAAATTCAAATAGCCTTTGACAGCTTCTACTTTGGAAAACACTTCACTCTCTTCAAAAGATGAAGCCAATTCATCCGCAATGACCATAGGAGATTTTCTGAGTTCTTTTGCTAAAGAAAATGCTATAGGAGTAGCAAAGTGACCAAAAGAACGATCACGTGGCTTTTCTAAAACAACTTCACGACCTATTTTTTCGCGTAATAACGCCGATACACGTTGTTTCAATGCTTAGGCTTGTGTTGTAGATTTTGGAGTTTCGTCAGATGAAGCTACTTCATCACTTTTTTCAACTTTTTTCGGTGTCTCAACTTCTACTTCATCAACCTCTTTCATTTCTGCTTTAAAGTTTTTGATTCCTTTTCCAAGACCTTTTGCTAAATCAGGTATCTTTTTTGCTCCAAATAATAAGACGATAATTCCGAAGATTATCAGTAGTTCTGTTCCACTAGGCATTCCCATATTTTTTCCTTGTTATAAATTATGTTGTGAAGTATAACTCATATTTGCTGTAAATTCTCTTATCACTATATATTATGTTTTGAACTTTTACAAATCTTCCCATTTTTGCACAAATTCATTAATCTCTTCATTAGATTTTTTAAATCTTGCTACAGTTGCAATGAGACGCAATTTTTCAGCTGCTTTGTCGAGATCGTCATTTATAAGCAGATATTCATACTCAGATACCCTTTGTATCTCACGTCTTGCCATTTTAACTCTGCGTTCTATCACTTCCTGCGCATCTGTTTGCCTGTTTTGCAGTCTTCTTTTGAGTTCACTCAGCGTCGGCGGCGTAATAAACACAGAAGTGGTAATATCTCCGAGCCGACTGTTTATGGCACTGTTGCCCTGCACATCAATGTCAAAAATAACCAGTTTTCCTTCAGAAAGAGCTTTTTTAACCGGTTTAAGTGATGTTCCGTAATAGTTACCGTGCACAACTGCATACTCTAAAAACTGATCCTCTTCTATCTCTTTTTTAAACTCTTCTTCATCTACAAAATAATAATCCACACCATCTACTTCACCCTCTCTTTTAGGTCGCGTGGTTGTAGATATGGAAAAATAACATTCGCCGATATCATCAATGATTTTATGAATTAAAGAGCTCTTTCCAGCCCCGCTCGGACCGGAAAGAACCAAAACTGCTCCATGAATAGCACTCATGAGTTGTCACCCAGTGTAATGTTTATACTGATTTTCATTCCTTTCATAGATGCCGCAACATCTTTGTCACTGAGTGCCTCAAGAAGTTTTTTTAATGCTTCTACTCCACTGTTCTGTTCTTCCTTCTCTTCTTCAAACTCTGCTGTTTCTTCAGGTTCTAAAAGATCTGTCACTTCTTCTGTCTCTTCTCCCAAAGCCTCTTTTAAATCTTTACTTGTCAGGCTTTCCAGCGGATCAATCTCATTTTTTGCTATTTGAAGCAAAGTATCTTCATCCAGTTCACTCTCTAAATCTTCTTGTGTCAAATTTTCAACAGCATTTTGAATTTCTTCTTCCAGACTTGCATCTTCTGTCTGAACACTGTTTTGCGATTCTTCTTCCAGCTCTTGCGGCATCTGTAAATCATCTACAGGGTCACGAGAAATATCAACATCCGCTTCATCTTCCAAATCCAGTGCCAGATCTACCGCCAACTCGCCCTCTTGCGCATTGAGTTCATCTGTGACAATTTCGTCTATTTCATCTTCCAGCTCTTCGACTGTTGCACTCTCCAGCTCTTGCAGTTCTTCTTCTTCAAGTGCTTCAACTTCCTCTTCCAGATCAAAACTGTCTTCTTGCGCAATGTCAACATCCGCTTCGTCTTCCAAATCAAGTGCCATATCATACGCAGCCAGAAGATCTTCTTCCTCATCTTCTATGGCAGGTGTTTCCTCTTTTTGTGACTCTTCTTCCTCTGCTTCTGCATCCAGGGAAAATTCCTCTTCGTTTAATCCCATCTCATCAAGTTCCAGACTTTCAAGATCATTTTGCACTTCCTCATCAAAAGAGAGTTCTTCTTCATTTTCATCAAGCAAATCTTTTACCTTCTGCGCCTCTTCATCATCCAATACACTTTCACCGAAATCTTCTTCATCATCATCCAAAATCAGCTCATCATCCAACTCCAAATCATCATTCAGTGTATCCAAATCACCCAAATCATCTAATTCTTCTATTTCATTCTCTTCTACATGTAATTCTTGTGCTTCTTCAATAGGCATCTCATCTGCTTCTTTTTTAATTTCTTTTTCCAGCATCATAAACAGTTCTACCAAATCAGTCGGTAAAAAAGGTTTTTTCAGTGTTGACGAGAAAGATTCAACTTCTTTGGCATCCTTGGCACAGATAAAAAGTGATTTCTTATATTTTATTTTTGTCTCTAATTCATACAGTAAATCATCAGTGTAAACACTGTCATCAACAATAAGCAAATCATAATCATGTGATGAAATTCCCTCAAGCCCAGAAGCTGTTTCTACTTCATCAGAAGTTTTTTGTGCACTGAGAGTCACTAATTTATTTACAACGGGATTATCATTTAAAAGCAGTATTTTCACGCATATTCCTTTGGATGATTTTAAAAAATCTCTATTGACACTATTGTAGCAAAAAAAAACTAAAAAAGCATTTCTAGAGAATTAAATGCTTCTTGAATCTCTCCTTTTAATATCAGCATAATAGCCGTAAAAGTTGCTATAAGCACGACAAAAGCCACCATGATTTTAATAGGAAAACCGATAACAAGAAGATTAAACTGCGGCATTGTCTTCATGAGCATTCCAAATATTACATCAGCCAGCCATGAAAGTGCGATCACAGGAAAAGCAATAATAAAACCGACCAAAAACATGTTTGATGCCGCATGCATAATATAATGAAAGAGATCTTTACTCATCATAAAACCGCCCAAAGGCACTGTTTTTAAAGAGTGATCAATAAAAAGCAGCATCCAGTGATGCAGATTAAGTACAAGGAGTATCATTAGCCCCATCAAAGAAAGAAACTGCGAAATTATGGGCATGGAAATACCTGACTGCGGATCAATCGCACTTGCCATCGAAAATCCCATCATAAAAGATATTTGCCCACCTGCAAATGTGATGACATTATAGGCAAGCTGCAATACAATTCCCACTGACAGACCCAGCAAAAGTTCACCCAGTATGGCGATTACAATAGTAGGCATATCAATACTTATATGCAGTGGAGGCATAGAAGAGTAAAAAACGACTGTAAAGAAAAAAGCCATGGTTGCTTTGATATTCATCGGAATATTTTGATGGTTAAAAATAGGTACAGCAATAAACAATCCGGCAAAACGAAAAAAAAGCAAAAGAAAAGCTACAACATTCGTTTCGTTAAGTATTTCTGTCCATCCCACTCTCTTAACCCTATTTAATTAGTTTTAATGCTCTGTCTTCAAGTTTATAGACTCGTTTGCACATGTTGGCCAAATTATTATCATGTGTTACAAGTATCATACCGGCATCATTCTCCTGACAATAATCAAAGAAAAGTTTCATTACTTCCGCAGCCGTTTTGTTGTCAAGATTTCCTGTCGGCTCATCAGCAAATATAATTGAAGGTTTTTTTGTCAAAACCCTTGCTATAGAGACACGCTGTTGTTGTCCGCCTGAGAGTTCTGTAACTTTTTGATGCATACACTGCTCAATTTCCAAATCTTTGATTAAACTGTTGTCTATCTCTTTTTGTGAAAGAATTTGGGCAACTTCAAGATTTTCATAGGCAGTAAAGCCTTTAAAAAGATAGTGTGATTGAAAAACTATACCGAGTTTGTTTCGTTTTATAAGAGTCAGCTCTTTTTTACTCATAGATGCTGTCTCTTTTCCAAAAAGCGTCACAGTCCCTTTATTTGGTTTCAAAAGAGTAGATAAAAGGTGTAACAACGTAGACTTTCCGCTCCCGCTCATACCGATAATAGCGATACTTTCATTGCTCTCAAGAGATAAGGAAACATCAGAAAAAAGCTCATATTCAAATGAGTGTGATAAATTTTTAGCAGATAATAGATTCATAAGGCTATTATATTCTACTCTTGCTTATTATAATATTTTAAGCATTAAAAATTTTATCACAACCTTTTTTTGAACGCCTGTCCAGTTTTATAAAATAGACTTTCTCAATCAGTTTTTTCATAATAAATGCTACAAATCCGCTGATATATATAGTGGAAATTTTTCCTACTGCATACCTGCGTCCCAAAGCTATCAACATACCGCGCGAATGTATATCATGCGCTTTGAGCTTTTTATTTTTGCAAAGACGCATAATATTTTCACTGCACAACTCTGCCATCTGTTCAGCAACATCCGCTGTCGGTGCTATCAATTCACCTTTGTTATACAAGATAGCACAGTCACCTATGGCAAAAACCTCTTTTTTCGAACCTGTCTGCAAAAACTCATTGATATTCAGAAAACCCCTTTCATTTTTTGGTAAGTCAAGCTTATAAGTGAGTCCGTTTGGCTCTATTCCTCCGGCAAAAATCATAAAATCCATAGGTATAATTTCTCCACTGCTCAGTGTAACACTCTCTTGTGTCAAAGAAACCACTCTTGCCTCTGATTTTATAACGACTTCAAGATCCGACAATCTTTTGTGAGACTTTTCAACTAAAAATTTATCCAAACCTTTGAGTATCTGTTTTGATGAACTGACAAGAACTATGTTTAGTTTTCTGCATAAAAAATTATTTTCACAATAAAACTCTTTTGCAAAAGATGCCATCTGTGCGGCTATTTCAACACCACTGAGTCCTGCACCGGCAACCACAATACTCAAAGCCTTACATGTAACCCCGCTCTCCTCCACTTTTCTAAAAAGTGACATTTCAAACTTTTGTTTAAAATACATGGCACGATGCAGTGCTTTGACTCCATGAGCATACTCTTTAAGTCCTGTAATGCTTTTGACAAACTTTGTCCGTGCACCCACAGCTATAATAAGATAATCATAAGAAAACCGTTGTGTATCAGTAATGACTTTTTTATTTTCAAAGTCAATATTTTCAACTTCCTGTTTATAAAAACTGACATTTCCCTCAAACCCACTGCAATAGGTAAAGAGATCGACACTGACTTTTGCAAAATCTTTTTCATTTGCAATAAGTTCATAGACATCTGTCTGCATAAAGTGGTAGGCATTCTTGTCTAACAGTGTAATTTGGTTGTTTTTATCTTTTGCAAGATTTTCAACAGCCCTGAGACCACCGTAACCGCCGCCTATAACAATGATTTTATTATGATTATTTGCATCCATGCAAAAAGTATAGCATAAAATTTAAAAAGAGAGTGGATTTTTAATAAA
>JALSKR010000227.1 GCA_026988735.1 Sulfurimonas sp. | reverse complement strand
TGACAATATTATGAAAAACCGCCGTAAAATTGTTGTTTTGGTAAAAGAACGCTATATTCAACTGCAAGCACTATTTGAGAGACGCTATTCGCTTCTTTTTGACAGGGTTATCAGCTATGTGGCTGATTTGGATGTGGGTGTGAGCTCTTCAAAGGCAGCACAGGAATATAATCATGCAAGACCCATGATAGTAGCAACCAAAGAGGATGAGAACTTTATGCAGATAATGCAACTGCGTCATCCTTTGATAGAAGTGCAGGAGCGGGGCGGTCTGTATGTGCCAAATGATATAGTAATGGGAAATCGTGATTATATGGATTTGCCACATCCAAAAACGGTTATGCTTGATGTGGCTGTGCATGACGGGCATGACATAAACGGTGTTCTTTTGTACGGTATCAATTCAAGCGGAAAATCTTCTTTGATGAAGAGCATCGGCATTGCGGTGTTAATGGCGCAGTCGGGATTTTTTGTGAGTGCTGCTGTGATGAAATTCAGTATATATGATTCGCTTTTTACGCGTATCGTATCACATGACAATCTTGCAAAAGGGCTTTCAACTTTTGCAGTGGAGATGTTGGAATTAAAAAATATTTTTAATCGCTCCACTGTAAAGTCACTTGTTTTGGGTGATGAAATAAGTCACGGGACAGAAACACTCTCCGGTGTGGCGATTGTGGCTGCAGCCATACAAAAACTTGCGCGTATAAGATGTCTGTTTTTGTTTGCAACCCATCTGCATCAGCTCTCTACTATGAATGAAATTACTTCGCTTGACAATGTTGTTAATCTGCATTTGAGTGTGGAGTATGATGAAGAGAATGACAAGCTGATATTTAACCGTGTGCTTCAAGCCGGAAGCGGAAGCAGTATTTACGGACTTGAATTTGCAAAATCACTGCATATGGACAGTGAATTTTTAGAGAGTGCCAATGCCATCAGAAAACGCCTTGCCAATGATTATGATGAGCTTGAACTGCTTGTAAAAAAGAAAAAGTCAAAATACAACAAAGAATTATATGTTACCAAGTGTATAATTTGTGGAGCCGTGGCAGAAGATGTACATCATATATCGCAAAAGTCACTCGCAGACAAGGCAGGATTTATAGGACATTTTCACAAAGACAATAAACATAATCTTGTACCTTTGTGTAAAGAACATCACAAGCAAATTCATGACGGCAAGTTACATGTAAACGGCTTTATTATGACAAGCAAAGGACTGGAGTTACAGTTTGAAGAACAAATACAAAAACCAATAATAAAAAAAACAGAGGAACCTGAAATCAATAAGAATGTAGCAGTGACAAAAGAAGAAGAAACGCAGAAGTTTGTTTTAGACGATTGGTGATATAATTGTAAAAAGAAAAAAGTTAGGATTAACTATTTATGAAAACTGATGTGAAAATATATGCTTTTGTTCGAGAAGATGCAGAAATATTGAAAATTATTGAAAAAGAATACGATTATATATTAATTCAAGATTATGATGCACTTAAGAAAAAGATTGATAATATAAGCTATTTGGATTCACATCTTTTACTCATTGATTTAGCATATGTTATGAATGAAAAAGGAATAATCAACAAATATATCAGACAAGATTTAATGCGTTCATGGCTTGCTGTAGTTGGTTACAGTAGCGATGTTATTGCATTAAATATAAAAATGCGTTTGTATCGTTTGGATTTTAAAGCTCTTTTAGATTATAACAATGTAAATATACATGCAAAGATTTTCAAACATGTTAGAAATTATGCAAATATTCATATGGAGACCTTGCAAAATAATTTTATTAAAGCGTTACAGCATTTTAATAATTTAGATAAACCTTTGCGAGAGTTAAAATATCTTATTGATTATATTGTAGATTATTATAAACTTTCTATACAAGATGCAGCGGATATATATCTTGTGACAGCTACTTTAGTTATGGCTTTACAAACCGATGCAATTGCAAAAATATCAGAAGAAATTTTTATAACATTTAAATCACTTGAGGTGAATAAGCTTTATAGAAATTATGCCTCCGCAAAAACATTTCATGAACAACTTGTATGTATTTTACTGCAAACGCTACATCTAAAAAATGCCAAGTCACATCTAGCAACTATAAATATGCAAAATGTGCCAGAAAATTTAAAAAAAGAAGTTCCAAATTTTTATGAGTCAAAAATTATACTTATTAGTTCTTATTTGGAAATAGATATTTTTTGGGAGCAAATACATTATGTGCTTTTTAATCAATATGCAAATGACAACTTCGATATTATTGAAAACTATTTAGAAATTGTATATCATGCTTTAGTACATTCTTTAAATAGGGTAGGCTATATTTGTGCATATATTAACATTACGAAGGAAAAGGACATAGCTGTTTTTATTGATTTTTTTGATGTGGATGATGCTGTAATAGAAGAATGTCTTGCGTTGATAGAAACAAATGAAGCAAGGATTACGACAACAATAGATAAACATAATGTTTCAAATAAAAAGCTAATCATAAGGCTTAGTGTATCTAAAAAATCTGTTCCAACGAACCTTGTATCTACCAAGGCGAGTGGAATTTTAAAACATGTAAATATTGCTGCTATGCATTATAAAGAACATCAAAAAATTAGTGCGCAAGAATTTTTGCAAGAATTTGAAGTAGATTCTTATATGTTAGATGATTTAAATGAAAATGAAACAGAGATGAAAGATATACTTTACAATAAAGTAGAACTTGACAATGAAGTTTTAGATGCTGTCTGTGGAGTGTTAGAAAAATACATTCATGTATTGCATGAGACTATTGAGTTTAATGATTTGGCTATATCTTTAGAATCTCTCTCTAAAGTATTTCAGCGTCTTCCTGTGAATATGCTTGAAGTAGAGAAAAAAGAGAAATTGCGTTTTTATATACAAGGACTTATAGATGATTTGGCAACTTGGAAAAAATATATATTTATAGAGCCAAATACACCAGATATTCATTATCTTGATGCATCTCTACTGGAAAACTGTGCTTCAATCGAGCGTTTTATATTTGCATCTCCCGAAGAAGAAGCTATTGAAAATGATGATGATTTGGAATTTTTTTAAGCTAAAGCTTTTTTTACCATTTCGCTAATGCGTTTGCCGTCAGCTTTTCCGGCTAATTCTTTACTTGCCATTCCCATCACTTTTCCCATATCTTTCATACTTGAAGCGCCTGTTTTTTCAATGATAGCTTTCACCTCTTTTTCTAGCTCTTCATCACTGAGTTGCTTTGGTAAATAGACCTCATAGTAGGCTATCTCATCAAGCTCTATTTTCATTAAATCTTCCCGACCTGCATCTTTGTACTGGCTTGCCGCGTCATTTCTGCGTTTTACCTGCGTTTGAATGATTTTTATAACATCCTCATCATTTAGCTCTTTTCTCTCATCTACTTCTATCTGTTTAAAAGCACTCGTAAGCAAACGAAGGGCGTCCCTTTTTTTACTATCTCTAGCTTTCATAGCTTCTTTTACATTTTGATTAATTTTTTCTCTTAATGACATTTTTACAATCCTTGTCTATTATTTTATGGAACTAAAATTGCTAGTATTATAGCAAAATTAAGGAAGTTTATTTATGAAAAAAGTGCTATTGTTTAGTTTTGCATTTATTTTAGGGACACTGTTTTTGAATGGATGTACTGCAAATTTAACAGAACCTGAAATAAATTTTGAACCGCCGACTTATGTTGAACAAATGCCTGCAAAAGAAGAACAGCAGGATTTCGCATCCACTGGTAGCATTTTTGGACAGGGTAAAAATCCTCTTTTTGCAGATCATAAAGCTATGCATGTGAGTGACATAGTTACAGTCGTCATATCTGAAGTGGCAAAAAGTTCCAATACGGGTTCAAAACAGCTTTCTGAAAATGACAACAGCACACTTGGTGGAGGACTTTTTTCAAGTACAGGCGCAAATGCAGGGGTAAATTCTAAAGTAGCAAACATTAATGGGTTTAGTAATTTAGGTTTTAACTCTACATCTAGTAGCGCTTATAAAGGCTCAGGAAGTACAACAAAAGATGCAAGTTTTACGACTACAATTTCTGCTAGAATAGTAAAAGTTTTAAGTAATGGCAATTATTATATATCTGGTAAAAGAGAAATATTGATAGATGACCAAAAGCAGATAGTACAATTAAGTGGTGTAATTCGCCCTTTTGATATAGACCAATATAATAGAATTAACTCTTCACAAATCAGTGATGCAAAAATACTTTACAAAACAGAAGGAGATGTGGATCGTGCTACACAACAAGGATGGGGAACGAAAATTGTACAATCGATTTGGCCTTTTTAGCCTTATAATAAGTCTCGCATTTACTTCTGTCTTTGCGCAGAGTTTTGCAGATTTTAAACATGTACAAGCAGAGTCTTTTAGCAAATTTAGAGACAAAAAAGACAATGAGTTCAATAAGTATTTACAAGCACAGTGGGAGGAGTATAACGCATATATTTCACCTCCGCTGTATAAAAAATCAAAACCAAAATCTATTTCATCTCTTATGGCAAAAATCCCAAAAAATGTAGGACCAAATTTAGTCATTATTATAAAAAAACCATTTGTAGTAAAAAAGCTACCAGTTCTTGCAAAAAAGTTAAAAGCTTATGATGTTTCATTTGACTTTTTCGGATCTTCTCTTGGATTTAATATTGATAAACAAATGAAAAATGCTAAGTTTTATCCTAGAACTCAAAAAGGTATAATAAACTTTTTTAGTGTCATGGCTGCAAGTAATTATGATGATATGTTGTATGAAATTAGGCTTACATGTAAGCATATGAACTTGAATGATTGGGGCGTTTACCTTTTGGTTGACAAATTAGCACATAATCTTTTTACGACGCAAGATGAGGTAAAATTATTTGACTGGTTTTTATTTAATAAGCTTGGATACAGAGTTAAAGTTGCCTTGGGTGCAGACAAGCATATAGTTTTACTGTATAAAATAAAAGGCAAAATGTATTCGACTCCAAATTATACATTGAATGACGAAAAGTTTTATGTCATCGCTCAATATGATAAAGAGAACATTGGAAATATTTATACATACGCTCATGATTATCCAGATGCAACAAAAGCTCTTGATTTTGAGATGAGGACTTTACCAAATTTTGAAAAAAATCTTCACAGAAAAACTGTTTCTTTTAAAGAGTATGGAAAGGTATATAATCTTTCTTATCGCTATAATCAAAATTTAATTGACTTTATGAACAGTTATCCTCAAGTAGATTATAAAGTTTTTTTCAATGCACCTTTGGAGTATGAAACATATAAAGATATTGCCGGAGATATAAAACAATATACTGAAAATAAAAAAGCAAGCGAAGCTTTAAATTTTGTGCTTAGATTTGTGCAAAAAGCATTTAAATATGAACGCGATGATGAACAATTTGGTAAAGAAAAAGTAATGTTTGCAGAAGAAACACTCTACTATAGCAAATCTGATTGTGAAGACAGAGCTGTGCTGTACGCACGACTGGTAAAAGATTTGTTTGGTATTGGTGTTGTTGGGGTTAAATATAAAAACCACATGAGTACAGCCTTACATGTACCTATGAGAGGAGCGAGTGTGGAAGCAGGAGGGCAAAGGTATGTCATAGCAGATCCAACATACATTAATGCCTCATTAGGACAATCTATACCAAAATATAAATCTATTATTCCGGATAGTTTTATATATGTAAAATAAAAAATTTATATTTCGCTATATAAAGAACATTTGTTTTTACCATTTTTTTTAGCAATATACATAGCTTTGTCCGCATCATTCATAATATCTTCTATATTGTTCTTTTCATCAGGAAAAATTTTAATACCAATACTAGCACCTATATGAATGGTATGTTTTTCTATGATAAAATCATTTGAGAGAGCTATTATAATATTTTCACATTTTTTACTTGCATATTCTCTTGCTTTTTCTTTTGAATGTGCGATATTTGTTAAAATAATTGCAAATTCATCTCCACCCATTCTTGCAAGAATGTCTTCTTCTCTGAGTATTTTTTTTATTCTATGACTAACTTCAACGAGTAGTATATCTCCTACATGATGTCCAAATGTATCATTGACATATTTAAAGTTATCTAAGTCTATAAATAAAAAAGCATGAATAAAATTGTGTCGTAATGCTTTTGCATTTTCTTCGTGCAATCTCTGTAGAAGAAGTTTTCTGTTGAGCAGTCCGGTTAAAAAATCATGATTTGCTTGATACAGCGCTTCTGCTTGGGCATTCCTTAAATCAGATATATCATAAAATTGTGCGATGAAGTTAATAATTTCATTATCTTCATTTTTAATGGCAGTAATAGAAAGCCTCTCCGGATAAATTTCACCATTTTTTCGTTTATTGTATATATCGCCGTTCCATCTTCCTGATGTAAGCAGTTGCTTCCACATGTCAACATAAAATTCTTTACTGTGTTTACCTGATTTGAGCACTCTTGTAGTACGCCCTATAATTTCATTTTCTTTATAACCAGTAATTTTGGTAAAAGATTTATTGACTTCAAGTACAATTCCTTTTTCATCAGTTATAACAATGGCTTCATGAGAATCGAAGGTATATGAGGCTATTCGGATTTTTTTCAGTAGTTTATCTTCTTTTTTAATCAGTCTGTTAATAATGTAGATTAGTATAAAAAGAGATATGAGTGACAAAACCCAAAACACAACTGTTAATAAAAATATTTTTTTTATTTCTTTTTGTGTTGTTATGGCTTCGGCTAAAATTGTATTGAGAATTTTACTTGAGACATTATATATTTGTGTAATATATTGAGAAGTTGTTTGAAACCATACTTTTGCATCTTTTTTTGATGAGAGTTTTTTCAGTAAAAACATCTTTCTTAGGTAGTTTACTTTTGTGAGTGTTTCTTTTTGAATGATATGCTGTAAAAGTTTTTTACTTTTTTGAGAAGCACAAACATAGAAAATATTTTTGAGATTTTTTTCTTTTGTTTGTAATAGCTGAATGTAGTGTATATATTTTTCATTTCTGTGTTGAGCTAAAATTTGATTATAGGTGTAGGCTCTTTCTTGCCCTAAATACTCTTTTAATTGTTGAAGCTCTATTAATGCTTTGCCGTTGTATGATTTTGATTTTAAATTATACATTAATGTAGCGATACTATTTAACAACTCTTTGTTTAGGTTATTATAATATTTTATTTCATCAGAAAAATTAATTTTAGTGTTAAGAACTTTTTTTCTTATTAAATTGATTTTTTTGAATTTTTCTAAAAATGCTTGATGCTTCTTTGAGAAGTTGATTAAATCTTTATATGAATTGTCCGTTAGTTTGTATTGTTTTTCTAAATTGTGTTTGATGGTAGCATCTTTTGAAACTATATAGCCTGCGCTTAGTCCTCTTTCTAGTTGTATATTATGAATGAGTTTACTGAGTATGTGAGTGTGTTGTGCTGATGATGCATAGGAAATACTTTTTTGGTATTTTATATAATTGGAATGAACTAAAGAGTATGAAAAATAGAGTAAAGCAAGAGCAGGAAGAGAAAAAATAAGGATAATTTTTATTTGTAAAGATTTTAAATTCATGTCTTTATAATATAAAAATATTAATTAAATTGTCTTGTTAATGTGAAATTAATCTTAGAAAATAAAAATCATGTTTCGTTATGAAACATAATTTAATAATTAATAGCGACTTTATATGTTGGGTCATCCTCTTCATAGGTACAATGCGGTCCGGCTTTTTTCATAATCTTCTTACAATCTTGGCTCAAATGACGCAGGAGAAGGTTCTTTCCTGCATCTTCGTATTTTTTTACTAAAGAATCTATAGCTTCAACACCGGAAAAATCCAAAACTCTTGCATTTTTAAAGTCTATGACAACCTTTGGCGGATCATTGGGAATATCAAAATTATCTGAAAATGTTGTGGCACTGGCAAAAAAGAGTGGGCCTTCAAGCTCATACACTTTTGTTCCGTCTGCTTCTGTATAGGTTTTTGCCCAGATACGAGCGTGTTTCCAAGCAAACACTAGTGCAGATATAATGACCCCTGCTATAACGGCGACAGCCAAATCTTCGACAACTGTTATAATGGTGACGACAACCATAACAAAAACATCAGCTCTAGGCATGTGTTTGAGATGCGAAAAACTTGACCACTCAAATGTTCCTATACTCACCATAAACATAATGCCCACAAGAACACCCACAGGAATAGCATTTAAAACATCCGTCATAGATACGACTAAAATCAAAAGCCCGACGGCTGCCGTAAATGATGAAAGCCGTCCAAGCCCACCGGAGGTGTAGTTGATGATACTCTGTCCAATCATGGCACATCCTGCCATACCGCCAAAAAATCCTGAAGCAATATTACCACATCCAAGGGCAATACACTCTTGGTTACCGCTTCCGCGTGTTCCGCTCATTTCGTCTAAAACCGCAAGGGTCAAGAGTGATTCTATAAGCCCGACAAGCGCCATAATAACAGCATAAGGAAGTACCATAACAATAGCATCCATACTAAAAAGTGTATCGGGAATAATAAGATGCGGTAATTTTCCTTTAAACTCTGAAAGGTCGGCTAATGCTCCGACAGTAAGTGTGTCTAAATTTGTAAAATACACCACAAGAGTTAAAAGGACAATGGCAACAAGTCCTGAGGGAACAGCCTTTGTATATTTTGGTAAAAAGTACATAATAAGCATGGTAACGGCTACAATAATATACATACTCAAGCCTTGATTGTCAAAGAATTTAAACTGTGCCATAGCAATAACAATAGCTAAGCCGTTTACAAACCCATACAAAGCAGGTTGCGGAACAAGACGAATAAATTTTCCAAACTTTAAGACACCTACAGCTACTTGAATAAGCCCTGCTATAATTGTTGCAAGAAGAATATAATTAAGCATATGTATGTAAAGCTCATCTCCGCTGAATCCTTGTGCAGAGAGTTTAGTGTTCGCCTCAATGACGAGCCCTATGATGACAACGGCAACACTTCCCGTCGCTCCGCTAATCATTCCGGGTTTGCCACCGATAAGTGCCGTAATAACACCAAGTATAAATGCAGTGTAAAGCCCGACAATAGGACTGACACCGGCTATAAAACTAAAGGCTATTGCCTCTGGAACGAGTGCTACTGCAACAACCAAACCTGATAAAAGGTCATTTTTGATATTTGGAGATGTATATTTTTTTATGTCAAACAAATTATGCCTTTAATGAACCTAGTTGTTCTAAAACTTTTTCACGCTTTATTTGTGCATCGCCTAGTGCTTCACGATTTTTTTCTAAAACATCTGCCGGTGCATTGGCAACAAAGCGTTCATTGTTTAGCATACCGTTTAGTTTAGCTATCTCTTTTTGGAGTTTTTCATCCTGTTTTGTTAATTTGTTAATAATCGGCGTCAAATCAATAGAATCTGTCGGAATAAAAGTTTCACAGTTATCTGCAATATCACTTACCGCATTTTCTATTTTTGTATCGGTAAATTCTACATCAGTTACTTTTGCAAGTTTTGCAATGAAAGGTAGCATCATTGCTTTTTCTTTTTCACTGAGATTGTCGATTTTGACATAGGCTTTTTGGATTTTTTGGTTTGCCAAATCAACCAAAACTTTTGCACGACGAATAGAGACAATAGCATCCATTATAATAGCAAATGTTTTTTCTTCTTTACGCTGTTTTGTTTTAGACGGGAATTTTTTCAGCATAATTGAGTCACCGTCCTCCAAGGTAGTACCGCTGAGTTCATGGTAGAGATGTTCTGTAATGAAAGGCATAAACGGATGGAGCAGTTTCATAGCCTCTTTAAATATAGCACCGAGTTCTACGATGGATGCTTTGTCGGCTTTACTCAGCTCAATTCCCCAGTCACAAAATTCATTCCATAAAAAGCGGTACATTGTAAGCGCGGCATCATTGAATTTGTACTCATCAAGGTAAGTACGCACTTCTTTTGTAGCAAAATTTAAGCGACTCATCATATAACGACCAAGGTCTGTATTGATACAAAAACCGGTTAAATCAGGAAAAATTTCTTCGTTCATTTGCAGATATTTGCTTGCATTGTAAAGCTTGTTCGTAAAGTTACGGTTAAGCTCTAGTTTTTCTTGGCTCATTCGTATGTCACGACCCTGTGCAGCAGAAACCGCAAGAGTAAAACGAAGGATATCGGCAGAGTATTTGTTAACCATATCAAGCGGGTCTATGACATTGCCTTTGGATTTACTCATTTTTTGCCCGTGTTCATCACGGACAAGTGCATGCAGGTAGATGTGCTTAAAAGGAAGTTTTCCATTAAAATGTTCACCCATCATCATCA
>JALSKR010000226.1 GCA_026988735.1 Sulfurimonas sp. | reverse complement strand
TCGCTTTTTTATAGACATCTGCAAGCTCATTGAGCGCATAAAAAAAGTTCTGCTCTTTTGCCTTTGCATGCGCTTTGATGGCATTTTGGATTACATGTAACTGTATGTCCATCTCAGGCGTAAAACACTTCTTAAAAACCCAGTAGTTCAGGCTCTCTTTGTAAACCCATGTTTTGGCTTTAAGCGCTTCAAAATTTTCTGCAAGAACCGCTTTTTGCAGCGATGCTGATGCCCCTTTGCAATTTGCTATAATCTGCTGCAATACATGTAAAGCAGCCATTGCCTCAGCTTCTAACTCTTTTGTTGCTGTTTTACGAAATGTAAGGTGGACAAGCTCCTCTTTTTTGAGGTAAAAATCATCCAGCAGGGCAAATATGTCACTCACTCTTTTACTCGATTCCAAAGAGAGATTTATCAACGTTGTGCGTTTGTTCGCTACACTCACCTCTTTTAGAAATCGTGACATCAGTTTGACTTCATGCTGCGCATTTGCCGTTGTAAAGTCCGGCATCAAAGAGGCATACAGAGAAAACTTTCTAAGTATCTGCGTAAAAAAACTGTCAATGGTCATAATCTTTGTATTTGCATTTAAAAATTCGGCTAAAATCTTCTTACGCTGCGCGAGAATTTCCGATGTAGAGAAGCCACACTCTTTTGCAATTTCTTGCAGTTCTGTGCGACTCTGTAGCTCTTCTAGTGTCTCAACAATCCGCTCGCTCATCTCAGAAGCCGCTTTGTTTGTAAAGGTAAGTGCCAAAACTTTTGAAGGCTCCGCCCCCTTAAAGAGTAAAGAGAGATAGCGAACAACAAGCATAAAGGTCTTTCCGCTGCCGGCACTTGCCTCATATGCCAAATTATCTACGAATCTACTCATTTTTCTTTGCCTTTTTTATATCTGTGTTGCAACTGTTTTAACATAAGAACCAGCAGTCTCAGCGGGCTTATTGACTATACCCGCCACATCGAACACATCGTACTTTATAATATGGTTCAGATTCATTGTTGTCATATGGGTTCATATCTACCTCGCGATTTTCAATAACCAGTTTATCTAAATACCCACATGCATTTAACTGAAGATTACTTTGTTGGCAGTTTTCTCCATAGCAAAGATTTGAAGATGAATGAAATTTATTGGCACTTTTATACAAGAAAGCTTTATTTACCGCATAGGTACCTGCACTATTATTAAAATCAACTATAGTAATCAGTTCGCTTATTGTCGGTAAACGCCAATCTTGGTATCCTCCTAAAAATAATTCAGAACAATATTGCTCGGCCTCTCCCCATTGATGTTTGTAATTGACAACATCTGTATTATCCTGCCATACCAAGCCTGTAATACTGTCTGTAACAATCTCTTTTTCTCTGTCTCTTTCCAAAGAGAATCCACCTATCTCTTTTCCTCTTACACATTTTACATATGCCTGTTCTATCGGCTTTACCTCAGGCGGATGCAAAGGTGTTTCCTGTACTACAAACGGACCGTCAATACTTGTTATTGTACCATTGGCATCAAATCTTTTGTAAAATGTTATAGTCGTCAGAAGGTTGTCTGTCTCTTTATAGTAAATTGTTGCTTCAGAAATATACAACAATTCTCCTTTGGAAGAGTACTTTGGTATTTGTTCAACACCAACAAGCGTACCATATGCTTCACTGCTTTGATTCGCATCATATACCTGATCAATTTTTTTAATATAAAAATCACTGTTTTCAAAGCCGACCGCATAGACCTTTTTGCTGCTTTGCAGTTTATTTGAAGAGTAATAAAGTCCACTTGGCATATTTTCAAAACTTTTTTCAACAACTGTACCCATTGAGCTTAAATCCATAAGCGTAAGAAGTTCATACACATTGGGTAGTCTCCAATCATTGTAACCGCCTACTGTCAAGTTTGTACAATAATCCTCTGCCCTGGTTAAATTATGCTCTTTTATTGCTTCATTATCTTGCCATTGAAGATTATAATTTTTATTTGTAACTGTTCCGTTTGCCTCTTTTACAAACTCTCTTTTGTAACCCATCTTATAAAATCCATCATCATAATAAAATGTACTCGGTTGCGTTGCTATATTTTCATAAGCAAAAACATTCTGTTGCCCTGTTTGCAAAGGATATGCCAAGGCAATATTTGTATCACAGGTTGACAGATCTCGATTTGATGATGCACTGCGTTGACAGCCAACTACCAATAAAAATACAATACAGAGAAAAAAATATTTCATAGTGATTTGGTATCCTCAATTATCAGTTTTACACTTTTACGTTTATAAAAATATTCATTATAAGGATCTTGTAGTATTATTTTCTTTTTATAAGGAATTAAATGTATTTTTTTTGATCTTGTTCTTTTTTGTAAAATCAGATCAGAATTTTTCCGGCTGACAACATGCTTCTGTTTTTCATCTCTCTTTTTCTTTTTTATTTTTTTTGTATAGTCAATATAAGGTGTTCTAACAGACAATAAATCTCTTTTGACATATCCATGCTTTGTTTTACACCATCTGTATTGATTACAGTACTCTATTTCAATGACATCACCACGTTTATAATAGGCTACTTTTTTTTTCGAACACTCATATGGTTTCTGGTAGAGCGTAGCATTCTTTGCAACTATTTTTGCATACATCTTTTTTGTATTATCCTGTGCCTGGGTAGCAACAATACTTAAAAACAATAAAATAAATAAACGCATGCCTTGCTCCTGCTACTTTTGTGTTAAAAGATACATCATTTCACATGTCATAGGCAGTTTTTTTGCATATGAACCTTCAATGATGCCTGTTTTTAAATCTATAAGTTTCACAAAGATAATAATCTCTTCATCGGTATAGGTATATGTACCAACAATCACCCGGTTTAAATTAAACCTGTCTTGTCTAAGCTGTTCAAAATTTCTTGATAAGACACGTAAACCATTGCCCGAAATTTCAAAATATTTAGATATTTCTGCTTCCACAACTTTTGCATGATACTTTTGAATCAAAGAGTTCTTTATTGCATTGGAAAAAATATATCCGAGCTTAGAGTAGTTTTGCAAAGAAGTTAAATCTACAAAATCTGTTACAATAAAATTTTTTGGCTCAGTTGATGCAGTTTCAAAGAGTGCATTGACAGCTAAATCTGCCAACTGCATATAGTCTACATCATAATCATAATACTCTTTGATACCTCTGTTTAGCTCGCACTCTTTTTTCTCGTAAGATCTCTTTTGCATTATATCTGCACTACTGCATCCAGTCAAAAAAAGTACAAATACAATGGAAATACAAATAGTCTTATTCATTAATTTCCCTCCAGCAGTATTGTCCCTTTTCACATTTTGAAGGAACCAGTCTGACAATAAAATCTTTTGTTGCTTTTTTGACACTTTTCTTCTTTTTTAATGGAATATAAACTGTTGCCGCAGCAATAACTTTTTTTGTTTTTCTCTCAATCACCCGTGTGTTTACAAACACATGATTATCCATTTTGGCATATGTTCCAACCACTATAAGAAGTTTTTCCCCTTTTACTTTCTCAAGGGCAGTTCTGTTAAGTCTAAATTCACCTTTTTGTGATTTTGCAACTATTTCAGTACCTCTGTATTCAACAACTTCATATCCTCGCTGTTTAATTTGTGATATAAGGGATTCTGCAAAGAGTCTTCCAAAATTGGAACTTTCACTGAAGTCATTTAAGTTCACAAAAGAGGTAAAAAGAATTTTATACTCTGTATACGGATATAATTCTTTTGAGAGTTCATTTGCTGTAAGTTCTACAGCATCGGGAAATGTTTTTGCCGGAACTATCTCTTTCTTTCCTGGGACGCTCTCTTTTTTTGCACATCCTGATATAGCGACCAGTATCAATAATGCTAAAAGTATTTTTTGCACATCCACTCCTTATTTTATAATTTTATTCACTCTGTGATTTAATCCAAAACTGTTAAATGTACGATATTTACTTTCATTAAATCTATATACAAAAGCGAAAGAGGCTTCCTGTACCTTGTAATTATTCATTCTTTCAAGAGAAAAACCAGTTACAAAGTCCATATTTTTCGTCAAATTATAGCCCAACTGAAGAGCGACTTTATATGTCAACCCTCCATCACTGTAACCTTTTTGTATTCCTGTCAGGGATACGTCATTCGAGGGAAGAGGAAACTTCTCAGCATCATCAACTACAAAACCCTGAAATCCTATGGCAAGCTTGGACTGATAATAAAATTTGTTATTAACAATATCTCCGAATTTCACAAAAAGAGAACCCATCCAAAACTCTTGGGGACTGAAATAACCCCCATGTCCATAGGTAAACAAATTGCTATTCCTGTCATAACTGTCATATCCGATAATTGTACCTAAATCTACATAAGACAGAGATACTACCTGAGGATGATATACAGCAGAGAATGTCCCTTTGAATTCACTGTTGTCAATTACATTAAGACCAAATATTTTGGGATAGTAGCCAACATTCAGACTAAAAATCATTATATCATTATAACTAATACCGCCCTCAAACCCCCTTTTGAGTACACGTCCCCAATTCACCTCTAATGAATTTTTCTGAGCCCTCTCTCCAACAAATGAGAGCATTGTCTCATCTATTGCCTCTTGTTTAAACTTTACATTAAAAAGTAATTTGTTGTATAGAAAATCTGCTGATAGTAACCAGGTGAGTGCAGGTGTTATTTTTGCACCAACAGGAGTAAGCCCTATTTCCGCTTTATACTTTTTGTTCTCCAAACCAATTTTTGGCATAAAACCTATATCACTTGTTAAATCATTTTCAGCCGTTGTTGCATTTAGTCCAAAATCTAAATAACTCCCGCCGTTCGTTCCCAAATAACCATTATAGAGATAGAGTAAATCTCCATCCAAATAGAGATGATATGATTTTTGCTTATCTACATAATCATAATCTACAGGTACTACATATTTTTGAAATCTGTTTTTCCCCGTTAAACCACTTTGTGACTGGTAATACATACCAACTGATGTCGCATTTTCAAAATAGCTTTTTGTATAACTTTTGTTTATTTTCACCAGCATTGCATCTCTTTCATAAGATTCTGGCAGTTTTAAAAGAATTTTTTTTGCACGTTCCTGTTCATGCAGGTCAATATATAAAGATGCAACCAGTAAGGCATATTTTTTCGAATTTATAGTTTTGAGACGATTCAATGCTTCGCTTGCTTGAGTATACTCCTGATTTTGATAGCAACTCAAAGCATATGCGTAAATATCTTCCGTAGATTCTCCAAAAATATAATTAATATTTGCAAATGTTCTCTTTGCCTCCTCATATTTTTTCAATGCATAGGCGCACCAGCCAGTCATCCTGTAAACATCTTTGTCTTTTAGTTCATTGGCAATGTATTTTCCATATCTGTAACATCTTCCATTCCTGTGATTTTTATAGTAGCTGTAGAGTCTCTCTTTTTGATATGTTTGTTTAAATTTATCCAATATCTCTTTTTTATCCGGATATTTTTTATACGCTTTTGCTAACTCCTCTTCCACTTTTTCATCTTTTAAAAAATCTTTGAGTGCATACAGATAAAGTATTTCAAGATCAAAATTATCCGGCTGATACTCTTTTGCTTTTTCATAGGCCCGTATTGCTTCACTGTATCCGTGCCTTTTATAGATATCTCCTATTTTTAAATAAAAAGAGGCTTTTATGTCATCATCGTCTATTTTTTCCATATACTCAATTGCTCTGTTGATATCTTTTTTATTCGCATAATAATAGGCATTACATTGATTGTATAACTCTTTTTGATATGCCTGTGTTACATTCATATCCTCAAATTCATTTATACAGTTTTGATACTTTTCATTTGTGTAGTCATATAATGCAAGTGCATATTTTGCGTCACTGTCATGCTTTTTTTGTTGCAATATTTTATTGGCAATATTTGCAGCTTTTTTATACTCTTTTGTCATGACATACACTTGCATCTCTTTTTTCAAAACTGCGATATTCTCAGGATAAAACTTCAGCAGATAGTTAATTATATTTTGGGCATCCTCATATCTTTTCTCCTTTATATACTTGTCAATCTTCATAAATGTTACAAGCAGAGCAGGATCTGTTATACCTTTTTTGTCCCTTAACAGACTAAACCATACTTGAGCCTCATTATATTTTTTCAATTGAAGCAGACTGCGCATAGCAACTAACGCATACTCGTCTGATTTTTTAACATTAAAAAGTTTTTTGGCAATATAAAAAGAGTGCTCATACATATGCAAATTAAAATAGCTGTACATAAGACCGCTGTAGCATCCTTCGTCTTCTTTTATCTTACATGCTTTTTTAAAATGTTGTAATGCAGTACGGGGCGATTTACTTACATTTTTCCAACCATTTTGAAGCTCTTTGGTAAAAAGAATATCGTAGTACAGCTTCTGAATTTTAGGAGAATAATCCCAATATCCTTTCAGCTTGTAAAGTGCTTTATCATACTCTTTCTGTTCATAATATTTGGATGCCATAGCTAAAACATTTCCGACAAAAAGCTTTTTTGCTTTTTTGTTTTTATCAATATAGGGAGCCAAAATTATATTTGCCTGCTGGTACTCTTTTTTATGTACGAAATCAAGTGCTAGAAGATAATCACTCTCAAAAATCTTGTTTGTTAAGGAATATTTTTTTGCCAAAGATTTTGCATCATTATATTTTTTCTGTTTTAAAAGATCATCAACTTCTCTTCTCTTAATAATTTTATTATATTTTCTACTGTTGTTCATAAAAGTACGGACAACTTTTTTTGCCTGCTCATACTGCTTTGCATCAAGCTTTTTGTACATAAAAGTCGTAGCGATGGCATTATAAAGTTTTTTGGCTTTTTTCTTATTTCTATACGGTTTTAAAATTTTCAATGCTTTTGCATACTGATGCATTTTCATAAGTGCTAAAGCATAGGCAAATGCATGCTCTAGACTTTTTGTTTTCTGATAGTTATACTTAAAGATACGCAGTGCTTTTTTATACTCTTTACGATTATATGCGGCATATCCAAGATAAAACTCATTGGGTGTTTTATACTTTTTTATTTTTTTATTTTTCAGTGTTTTATTGACAAGAAGAAAAGGGATTTTATATTTTTTAAATTTTGCAATACTCTTTTGCATCTCCTCTATAGAATGCGCATCATTACAACGCAAAGAGAGACTTTTATTATTTTTCAAAATATAACACTTAAAGCCTTTTGTTCTCAGTTCAAAAGCCTTTTTTTGTGCTATATCCATATAGTTTTCTTTTAGCTGTAACACCTCAAAGGCTATATCAACTTTTTCTTTGGCAAAAAGAATAGAACTAAAGAGAAGCAGTAAAAAGATATATCGAATATGCAAAATAGTCATCTCTGTTTTTCCCCTGTAACTGTTGTATTTCTTTAATAAATACCGCTGTTTTATTAAAATACTGATGAATCATATTATAAATACTCAAATGTGCATATGAATAGTTATAAAGACTTATTTCTCCTTTTTTCAGTGCCACAACACCAAAAACAGTCTCTGCTGATTTCATACCTTCAACATAACGACGGTACGGCTGCAGTAAATCTCTTTTTAACTGTCTGTCCATGTTGCTTTTTAAAATATTTAATGGAATTCGTAAAGCATCATAGCCAAAACAGGCATTCTTGCCTAAGCTTATTTTTAAACTCTTTTTTGCAACACTAATCCAGTCGGAATGCAGTTTTAAAGGAGAAAAACGGGCCCTTTGCAGTAAAGTTATTCCATCTTTTTGCAATTGCTTCCATATTGGATTATTGTCATACTCTTGAAACTTTTCAAAAATAAAAAAAAGATAGTATGAGAGATTGATTTCAAAACTCTCTTTTTTATTAAAACCTTCCTTTGCAGGCAACAAAAACACCTTTGCCTTTACATGTAAAAGAAGATTTTTTTTAATAGCACCTAAAAGAGCCAATGCTTCTTGTTTATAATATTCATTTTTACTTTTTTCATACATCAACAAAGAGTCATAAGCGATCCATAAATCTCCGTCTGTAGCATTATTATTCTCCAAAATATGCCATTTATGCTCTTTGTCCTCTCCCCATTTCCAAGGAATTAAACCATATTTATTCTTTTTTAAATTGTTTTTATACCATCTATATACACTTTTAAAAGTTTTTGTATCATTGTTTTTTAAAGCAAAGTAAAGTGCATATCCTATGGCTTCACTGTGTGTTATATTGTTGTTTGTTTTATCTATAACTCTTCCGTCTGTTGCAATGAAAAGAGATTTGTACTCATCCCAACCTGCTCCATACAGTCTGTATGTAACAAGGGTAATGAAAAAAAGCATCTTAAGCATCTTTATGATGTTCTTCTTTGAATTTGCGTAAAAACACTTTTACAATCCAGACAAAAACAGTCAGTAAAACTATAAAAAAGAAAATATATCGCAAGGGATGGGCACCAATCAACAGTGAAACAGTTTCAAACCAACTTAACTTAGATAAAATATATTTATCTTTGATATTATATGCCACACCTTCTTGATCTACATAGTCATAAACAACAAGATCTCCCAAGATATTATTTCTGTTTCTATACTGCAATATTGAATAAATACCTTTGTCAAGACAAGTCGGAGAGTTTGCACTGAGTGATAAAACTGTTTTATCTGCATTATACGGAGATCTGCTCATTTGCATAACAATAGAACTGTCAACTAAATTTGTCTCTTGCATTTTTGTTAAAAATCTATACTTTTTCAGTCTGTCTTTATTGAGAATATTTTCATGTTCTATATATCTGCTGATATACGGATAATCTTTATGCATTACTTTATTGTCAAAAACAATAGGTGCGTTTTTACTCAACTCTTGTAATTTTTTGTCATAAATAGAACCAAAAACAATAATATTCTTTTCCTTATCCTCTTTGCTTAATGAGTCAGTCATCGTTATATAGTTTGGATACGAACCCAGTTCCTGTGTTAAAAAGAAAAGAAAATTCATAGCACTTGCTATTGTTTCGTTTTGTTTATTGGCAAAATAAATCACACTATCTTGTAAATCAGGATATATAGAATATGGATACTGTGCACTGGTTATTAACTGCATATACGGCATTTCTATCCACTGTTTTGCTTTTGGCAGTATAAAATAGGAATCATCCAAAACTGAAGCAACAAGGTTTTCTGTATTATAAACTTCACAGGCACCTTTTTTCATAGGAACCAGAGAAAAATCCAAACGCAACTCATTAAAACCCTTTTCAATCAGGTATGTAGGCATTTTTGTAATACTCTCAAAATTAAAAAGCTTGTCTGCAGCAATTTTGATTTTTGATTTTTCTACAGTTTTTATAATATCTATCTGTTTTGCGAACATGTCATTAAGGTATATGTTTATTACCGAATCATCATGCACTACCGTAGGGAGTACCATATGCAGATGTGTATCTATTTTGTCTTTTGCATCAAAATAATTATCTGGATAGACCTTGAATTTTAGGTGAAGCTTGTCAGGGTACCATCCTTTAAGCAATGTTGTTTTAAATCCCAGTTCTTTAAAGTAAACTTTCTCATCCAGAGGTACAAAGTTTTTTGCACTGTAGGCTTTTGCAGGGTTTGGAATAGTTACCTCTTTTATATCAAGTCCTTGCCTTTTATATTTATCAAGATCATTTTTATATAAAGCATAAATACACTCTCTGATTTTTTCCGGCTTCTCTGGAGCAATTACAATTATCGCCTTATCTATACTGTATGGGTTTTGCAAAACATTGATGTCATGTGCAATTTTATCTTCAAGATAGACACTCTCTGTAGCTCTTTCTTTCTTGTTTTTTAATGTGTACCTGTAAAGTTTTTTTGCTGCAATTGTTGTTATGGCATGATCAAAAAGATAAAACTGATCAATATAACCATGATAACCGACACTCTTGTTTTCACCCAATCCACCTATATATGCATTGTTGTCAAAACGTGCATTTGCAGCAATAAAGTCACCATGAATCTTTCGCAAATGCAACACTGTACCATTTATAACAATTGTATTGCGTTGCACTTCCCCATCTTTAAAAGTTGCAACAATATGATACCAACGGTTCTTTTTCAATTTATATTTAGCACCAAATAAATCTTTATTTGCTGTGTTGAATCCTATGTAACCGTTATTATACATCAGCGCATATGTATCAAATCCGAACAATACACCTCGCTTACTATTGACAGGTTTAAACCAAAAAGCAACACTGACTGCATTCTCTTTATGTTTTTTGTCTATTTTTGTCAACTTTACTCTATTGTTATCAAGATAAAGACTTTTATCAAAAAGTGTGCCTTTTTTGACAATTTTGACACTATAATGAACCCCAAAATCAAGACCACTAAATCAAATATTTTAATTTCACCTCTCTATGATACCAGTGGTAACAGATTTACTCCTTTTTCATCTAAATTATTACCAGCTTGATAGTAAACTTCAT
>JALSKR010000225.1 GCA_026988735.1 Sulfurimonas sp. | reverse complement strand
TATCACAGCTTCTTTTTCTTTTATTTGTACACCTTCATACACTACTGTATGGTGTGCAATTGCTCCGCTGGACTGCTTCTCTTCAAGTGTCAATCCTTGCGGAACTTTTTGAGAGTGTAACTGAATAGCTGTCTGCTTAAAATTAGGCTCTCCTGACTTTGGACAAAAGCTCTCATTTGTCAAAGTATTGACAAGCTGTTCATTAAAATGAAAAGGAACAAATACCGTTCCTTCTCTTACACTTGATGTGACCCGTACAATAACATCATCCACTCTGCCTCTTGCAGATGAAAGACTCATTCTGTCTCCGCTTTTTACTTTCAGTTTTGCGGCATCTTTTGGCGAAATATCTACCCACGCTTCAGGAGCCAAATTATCCAGTATGGCTATGTCTCTCGTTTTTGTTCTTGTGTGCCACTGCTCAACTGTTCGCCCAGTATTTAAAATAACAGGAAACTTAGGACTCACAGGCTCTGCCATCGGATGCCACTCGACACACAAAAGTTTCGCTTTTTGATCAGGTGTTCGAAAAGGAATATCTTTGGTATAGAGTCTTTTACTCCCCTTTGGAAACTGCTCATTGCATGGCCATTGAATCCCGCCCAACTCTTCTATAAGCTCATAGCTCATCCCACTGTAGTCACACAGCTGTCCTTTGCTTACCTTTTTCCACTCCTCAAATGCATCACGAGGCTGGCTCCAGTTTGGAAAAAGCATCTCATTTACACCTTCAAAATATTTTGAAAATTCAAGAATGATATCAAAATCACTTTTAGCATCACCTATCGGTTCCACAGCCTTGTTTGCTTTATTACAACGGCGTTCGGAATTCGTATAAACACCCTCTTTCTCACCCCAGGTAGCCGCCGCAAAAACTACATCTGCTATTTGCGCGGTATCTCCTAAAAAGGCATCTTGCACCACCAGCAAGTCAAGTTTTGCCAGTGTTTTACGAAGTTTGTCCTGGTTTACAAAAGAGACAAGAGGATTGGTCGCTGTAATCCACAATGCTTTTATTTCGCCTCGATCAATTGCATCAATAATTTCGGCATATTTATACCCACGCTCACGAGGGATAATCTCCTCTGGAACATTGACAATTTTTGCATACTCTTTTAAAGCTTTTTCATCACCAAAGTTTCTGTATCCGGGAAGTGATGAAGTAAACCCTGTCTCACGCGTTCCCATCGCATTACACTGTCCTGTTATACTAAAAGGTCCAGTTCCTTCTCGTCCGATATGCCCTGTCAGAAGATGCAGGTTTATAATTGCACTGACTGTGTCTGTCCCCATAAAAGACTGGTTCACACCCATCGTCCAACCGGTGATAACACTTTTGCTTGAGACAAATTCCCGTGCAAGTTCATAAAGCGTTTTGACATCTATGCCGGTAATATTTGCCACCTCTTGCGGCGGATAGTCCTGAAGATGTTTTCTCAGCTCTTTATAACCGTTTGTATTGGCTTTAATGTAGCCTTCATCTTCCCAGCCCTGCTCCATCACGATATAAGCCAGACCGTTGTAAAGTGCCAAGTCGGTACGCGGTTTTATTGGTACATAAACATCAGCCATTTGCGATGTTTTAGAAGCTCTCGGGTCAATAACTATGACTTTTTTCTTAGGATTTTTGTTTACATGTAAAGTAAGTATCGGATGATTGTCTGCAATATTTGCTCCGACTAAAAAGATCGTATCTGCAAGCGCAAAATCTTCATACGAACTTGTCGGACCGTCACTTCCAAGAGACTGTTTGTACCCCATAACGGCAGATGCCATACATAAAGTCGTATTGCCGTCATAATTGTTTGTTCTGAGTCCCAACTGCACAAATTTACCAAGAGCATAAAACTCTTCTGTCAAAAACTGTCCTGTACCTATTACCGACACAGCCTTGTTTCCATATTCTTTTTGAATTCTTTTAAACTCACTGCTCACTTTTGTAAAGGCTTCATCCCAGGTTGCAGGTTTCAGCTCACCGTTTTGTTTTATTAACGGTGTTTGAATTCTATGGGGAGAATTGAGCATCTGATGTTCAGAAAGACCTTTTGGACAGAGTGTGCCCTGATTGACAAAATGTTTTGGATTTCCTTTGGTATAGACTGCTTTTCCATCTTTGACACCAATGTAAAGCCCACAGCCGACGCCACAGTATCCACAGGTTGAAAAGACCCATTTGTCGGGTTTTTTTGCATCAGCTATCATGCCGAATGTTTCATCATGTGAAAGTTTATATTTCTCTTCTTTTATATCAAACCCTAAAAAATCTTTTAATTTGCTTATCATCGTTGTTTTCCTACAAAAAATCCACCGGCCATTCCAAGAGGAACAACCGTGGTATAAAATAAAAATCTGTCACTGATTTCACTGACAAATGCAATAATCATTGCTAAAAAGAGCATAACCGAAGCCGTTACATGTAACGAAGCACTGACAAAGACCAAGGCAAAAAGCGGCAAAACTACACCACCAAGCAGTAGCGTGCTAAAACGAATTATTTTGACCTTATGAAAATTTTCATTTAAAAGTCTTTTTGTTCTTTGCAGTTGGTACTCATTTTCTTTTGCATCGAGTGTTCTTATATCTTCATAACTAAAAAAGAGCTGCGCCAAAGCCCCGAGCATTCCCAAAGTAGTCAAAGGAATAATCGCCTCATGGACACTTGATACAGAACTGATAAATGCAACTAAAAATATTCCGATATATGCCACACCGAAAAATTTAAAGTTTGTTGTAATTCTGTTCCAGGAAGGACGCGCACGGATGCGATAAATCATACTTTGTGCATAAATTCCATAAATTCCCACGATTAAAGTCACTGCTTCGAGAATTAAACGCAACAGGTTTGAAATATCAAAAAAGTATGCTGCCACAACAGCACTCATAAGGCCTGTAAAAACACCCAAAGCCAATGCCTCGCGGGAGAGCCAGGATGTTTTGATATTTTTCATGGCAGTCAGTGCCAAAAACGGACGTCCAAGATGCAATGCTGAAAGAGGCAGACCAATCGCAGCAGGAAGCATTACTAAAAGCGCCATAATCCAATTGGTGTTCTCAAATCCGAACAGGCTCATAAAATCACCCAAAAAGAGTGCCAAAAAACCACCGAGTGAGATTTGTGTCAAAACCGTCATAAATACAAGAGGAAGTTCTTTATGTGCAGGTTTTAAGATGTGTTCATCCATCTCTTTCATGTCATCCGGCAGATTCTCAGGCAAAGTATAACGTGTTGTGGAATTTGTAATGCGCGCATCCGGCAAAAACGGCATATTTGCCTGCTCGTCAATGTCACGCTCCAGCCACTCTTTGACATTGACAACTTCTATTTCAATGGCTCCCGCCGGACAAGCTTGCACACAGGCAGGAGACTCACCCTCGTCAAGTCGCTCATGGCACATATGGCATTTTGTAACTATTTTACGCTCTTCATGAAAGACAGGCACACCATATGGGCAGTTCCATGTGCAGTACTGACACCCTATGCATGTATCATCATCATGCACAACTATGCCCGTTTCGGCTATCTTTATATAAGACTCTGTAGGACAGCCTATAAGACACTCAGGATCTATACAGTGGTTACAGCTCATAGAGTTTAACATTTGGGTAAAAGCCGGAAAATCTCCGCCTTCCATCTCTCCGACACGGCGCCATTTAATATCAGCAGGATTGTTGTTTTGTTCATTACACGCAACCTCACAACACCGACACCCGACACAGGCAACAGCATCAAAATGAAAACGGTACTGTTCTCCCTCTTTTAACGGCGGTATATCTATAGAGTAATTCCCACACTGCATACCTGTATCGGCTTTATACTCTATAAAATTTTCTAAAGGTGTCTGCATGTAAGTCATCTCCATATAAAAGTGATGAAATTATACTCTATGCAAATGAATATTTTTATAATTCTTTGTTTAATTTTTAATCATCAGCTTCCATATCATCTTTGTCCATGACTGCCCCGACAATGAGCAATCCTATGACAAACAGGCTCACTGCTCCAATAAAAAAATAGTGCATTACAGTTTTCCTTTTTCTTTGGCCAGTGCCAGAAACTCTTTGAATGCATCAGCAGATCCAAAGGCAGAATTTTGAAAAAACAGCATATCATGCAGACTTTGCACCAAAACACCATTTTCAAGTTCTGTTATTTTTGTAATTTCTTCCCATGAAATGAGATTTTCATCTTTATGCAACCCCTTCCCGTCAATATCAAAATGAACTTTTACTTTTTTTGGCATATTTTTCTTATAAAAATTCACCAACACTCTTTTACGCAGAACCCATCTTCCAAAATACCAGTAAAAGACCAAAAAAGTAGAAATATACAAAATACCGTAGCTCTCATGTTTCAAAGCACCGACAATGCCAAACTGTACCAAAGCCACGAAAAACCAACCAATATATCTTTTGGCAGAATGACGCATATCATAATCATAAAAAAGCTTGCTTGTCTGCAAAGCCAGTTCTTTGTTCCAAATATAGTCAACACTGATTGTTTTAGACATGTTCTTCACACTCTTTGATTAAAAGGTCCTTTTTTTTGACACAGCCATTTTCTTCAAGCTTTTCCAAAATTTTGAGCGTTTGTAGATATAACGTTTCATATGCCTTTTTATTTTTTGCATATAATCGACTCTGTTTTTTACCATACCAGTATGCAAGCGCAACAGAAGAAGCAAAAAGAGTATATATCCACCATTGCCACTCTTTAAGATTTAAAAGCACTATAAAATACTGCACAGAAAAAAGTACAAAAAACTCAATGGAAAAGATGATAACAAGTGTTGCACTCTGTTCAAAATCAAGTGTATATTTTTCCAAGGCACGTAATTTTTCCAGATTTTCATTAAAAGTCTCTGCCTCATTTTTACATTCATCTTTGAGATTTTCTACATTGATATCTTTGAGATGAATATTACTCAAATTATATTCGACATTTGTCTGCATATAATCTTGTAAAATTTCAGGATGTGCGGCCAGTATTTCAAGGATTTCAGGTTCTGAAACCCTTGTTTTTTTAGCAACTCTTTGCACATCCTGTAAGACCAAATCATAAAGACCTACCGTTTTTATCTCATAAGCGACTCTCTCTAAATTCAGCATGCTGGATTTTTATGCATTTGCAAATGCCGGATCATCTGCCGGTTCCAACTCTTCTTCTATGCCATAAGAAGCAGTTGCATCTTTTGCAGGTAAAAATATACCGATTAAGCCTTTGATACCCACACTCATAATAATATTGTATAAAAATACTGCCCAGGCAACAAGCAGCATACTTCCAAAAATAGCGGCAAATATCATGTCGGGATTAAACTGCCCATCCACATAGAGATGACGACGGAGCATACCGTCAAGTCCTGCCATTCCCATAAATGCACCCATACCGATTCCGCCTATAAGATGCAGCCAGAAGTGTGTGTTTGCCAACTTGTGTGAGTAAAGTTTTGTATTGTTGGTTACCAGTGGCCACAGAACGTACAACGCAGAATAGAGTGTCATATACAATCCGACAATCAAAGCGATATGCACATGCGCACCGATAATCCACTGCGTATTATGCAACACTCTGTTCATACCCATATCTGCCTGGATAATTGCAGCAGGTACAGCCAGACCAAAACCTACAAGTCCGCCAAGAAGGTATTTCAACTCCATAGTCATTTTCAGAGGACGGGCTTTCCATAAGGTAACAAGGGTAATAAAAAGTGCAAGTCCCTGAGTCAGCAGTTCAAAGGCAGTAACCATCTCACCGGAGATAAGTTTCATCATTTCAGGCTGTCCCTGATCTCCAAGAAGGTGATGCGACCAAACCATCCATGATACCAAAAGCTCAAGCATTAATGCAGCACGCGCAACATTTTCCATAAAGAGCTTTTGTCCTGTAATCAATGTAGCCAATAAATACCATGAGCCTGCCACATAAATCAGTACAAGTCCGTCAGCAACAAGATCAAGCCCCCACCAGAAGAAGTTTTTATACAATAGCGCATCTATAGCTGTGACATCAAGTGCATGTCCGCTTGCATCAAAAAGCAAATAAACCAGAATTAAAATACCCGCACCCAAAATCACCAGTGCATCCAAAAATGTATCGACTGTTCCGCGAAAAATTGCCACAACAGGGAGTGCCAGTGCCGGCTCTTTTGTATAAGGCTGTTTCCCTCGAAGCTTGTTGATAAGATTCAAAAATCCGTCAATACCAAAGCCGGAAATCAACAGTTCTTTAGTTGTCTTGTTTTTATGAATTCCCACACGTGCAAAAATTGTTGCATAAATGTTATAAATAAAACCCAAAGTGCCAACCATAATCAAAGCTACACCAATGATGAACACAATTCCGCCTATAACATTAAACTGATGCGTATCAGCCGGCAGTGGCCAGTAGAGTGTATAAAGAGGTGCATACTGCCATACAAAAGCAGCTACCCATGCAAGAGCAGTTCCTGCAGTAATCAGTATCCAGGTCCAGTTGGCAAGTTTTACGCTGTAGAGCGGTTTTTTCGTAAGATACGGCACCAAAAAAGTAAAGGCACCAAAAACCAACTGATATGTCGAACCGAATATACCGACAATCGGATGCACAGTCATAATAGAAAAGAAATGTTCCGGATGAAAAAACTGTTCAGGAAGCGGATTCAGTGGAACATGTCCAACCTCAACCATTCGCATAATCATACCTTCCAAAGCAACCAATCCATAAAATAAAAATGCCATAACAACTGCCCGCAGCGTTACTTTCTGTAAAGCATTCAAGCCTTTATGGTCAAAATTTGTACCATTTATCAGTGTATGTATATAACTCATTGAATTCCTCCATTATCTTTACAACCTACAACTTTAACGAAATCTTTTACCAGCATTAAATCTTTACCATCTTCGCTGTACTGTCTAGGTCCGGAATATTCAGTAGATGTTAAATCGAAAACACCGTTATGATTAAATGTCCATAGAATATCATTGGAATCCAAAATACCGTTCACATCCGTACCGGGATTGACCTGCATCTGCATCACCATGGAACCGTCTTGACGAAAAAGTCCAAAACCATACACCAAATCTCTACTGTGGACATCAAACTCCACCGTTTGTCCACACTGAATGACTATCTGTTTTGGCAAACCTATCCACTTATGATCTTTAATCTCGAACTCATACTTCACATCCGGTGTTATATTGTGCCTGTCGATATCCTGCGATACCCAGGGTATTGTATTGTATGTAAAAATATGGTGTCCCACACCGCCAGCAACCAAAAATGCCATATACCAGTAAAACGGAATACGAAAAACTGACTTGGCATCTTTTTTTGTCAGGTTATACCCAAACCATGCAACAACAGAAATAATCATTGCAGCATATATAGAGTAGGCAACCCAGTGAAAAGACAACAATTCAGCCGAATTTGTAAATGTCATGATAATGCTCTCCTTAAATTTTCACAAATTGTATAAAAAACAAGAATTGAGAAAATTGATATATATCAAGAAAATTACTCTTTAATATGAAAATTGTATAATTTCTAATCTTTTGAAAATTCTAAATTGATTATTTTTTAACCAATAATATTTGTGAATCGGAAATATTTTTCACTATAATTACACTATTAAATTTCATTGGAGAATATAATATGGCAAGTTTTAAAGCACTCAAAGGTCAAGGCGATGCAAAAACACTTTTTGCAGCTTTTCTTTATTTTGATTTTAGTTTTATGGTCTGGACAATGCTGGGCCCATTGGCAACAGAGATCAGTGAATCACTGGCAATGCACGGATTTATAATGAGTGCTTCGCAAAAAGCAACGCTTCTTTCTATTCCTATTTTGGCCGGAGCACTGCTTCGTATTTTACTTGGTTTTGGCGTTGATAAATTCGGTGCCAAAAAGACAGCACTTATGAGTCAGGCAGTTGTTATATCTGTTTTGTTTTATGCTTACTTCAGAGGTGAAACAATTACCTATAATGAACTTCTTGTTGTCGCTGTTGGTTTAGGTTTTGCTGGAGCATCTTTTGCTGTAGCACTTCCACAGGCCGGACAATGGTATCCACCTAAACTGCAAGGTGTTGTTTTGGGAATTGCAGGCGCCGGAAATATCGGAGTAGTCATTGACTTCCTTTTTGCTCCAAAAATAGCAGAACTTTGGGGATGGCAGGCAGTCTTTTTGGTTGGTGGCGCATTATCAACACTTATTTTCATAACATACATTTTTTTAGCAAAAGATGCGCCAAAAGAGGTTTATACACCTCGTCCTAAAAAACTCAAAGATTATGCCAAGCTTTTAAAAGACAGAGATACATGGTGGTTTAACCTCTTTTATGCAGTAAGCTTTGGAGGATTTGTCGGGTTTGCAGGATATATGAAAGTTTATCTTATGAATACCTATCAAGCCGATATGAGCAGTTTTGGAATGAATGTTTTCAATGAGCCAAATGTCAAAGTAATCGCCGGTTATTTCGGAGCACTGACAATTTTTGCCGGTGCAGTTTTAAGACCGGTTGGTGGTGCTATTGCTGATAAAATGGGTGGTGTAAAATCACTTTACATTTTCTTTGGAATTGTTGCGACTCTGGCAGTTATAAATGCAACAGTCACCCTGCCGTTTTGGGTTGCCATAGCAGTGCTCTTTGCAATAATGGCAAATCTTGGTATGGCAAACGGAGCAGTTTTTCAACTGGTACCACAGCGATTTGGTAAAGACATAGGTATCATGACGGGGATTATCGGTGCTGCCGGCGGACTTGGCGGTACAGCACTCATTAAAACACTGGGATGGTCAAAAGGTGCCTTTGACGGTTATTCGGCAGGTTTTATGATATTTGCCGGCGTGGTACTTGTAGCTATCATGGGAATAAGTTTGGTAAAAACACGATGGAGAACGACCTGGGGTGTTGCAGCCGGTGGAAGAATATAAAATGAGAGAATGGAGAATATTTTGCAATTACAAGTATTAGAAAAAGCATATGAAGCCAGAAGTAAAAAAGTCAATAAAATCGAAACAGTCAAAAATCTTAAAAGCCCTATGGAGGCTTTTGAGAAGATAGCAGAGTATGCACGAGAGGGGTATGATGCAATTCCTGATGAAGACAAAAAATATTTTCTCAAATGTTTTGGTATCTTTGACAAAGACGGTCTCACACCGAAGCAGTTTATGATGAGAGTCAGAGTTGCAGGAGGACATCTGGACGCAGTTCAGGCAAGAAAAATCGGAGAAATTGCAAAAAATTTCGGTCAAGATTATATTGATATCACAACCAGAGCACAAATTGAACTTCGTTTTTTAAATATTGAAGATATGCCTGCTATTTTAAACGGGCTTGAAGAAGTTGGACTTACTTCCTACCAGACAGGTGTAGACAACTTTAGAAATATCGTCACAGACCCATTTGATAAAGACGGTTTTGACAATGTCCTTCCTTCCTATAATTTGCTCAAAAAAATCGAAAAAACATTTTTAAAAAATCCGGATTGGATTTCGACACTGCCGAGAAAATTCAATACGGGAATTTCAGGTTCCCTTGCAAACAGATGTAATGTTTTTGGACATGACTGTTCTCTTGTGCTTGCACAAAAAGACGGAGTATACGGTTACAACTTGTTTCTTGGTGGCAGGGTCGGTATGATTGCCAAAAATGCAGATATATTTTTGGCAAATGAAGAAGAGGTTTTACAGGCTTACGGTGCATTAATTGCAATTTTTCAAAAATACGGTTTCCGTGATAACAGAAATAAAAACAGACTGCATTTTCTCATTGAGGCTGTCGGTATGGCTGAAATTTCTGCAGCAATTCGTGAGGTTGCAGGTGTAAATTTTGCAACCGCCGGTGACACAATGACACAAATAGACCCTGTAGACTCAGAACACGGGAAAATCCAACTTCGAGACGGTTCCTTCGGGGTACAGGTAATTGTACCTTCGGGAATCTTTGCAGGAAGTGAGCTGATAAAAGTAGCCGAATTGAGTCAAACTCACGGTAACAGCCAAATCAGATTCAGCGTTGAACAGAATATCTATATTCTGGGCGTCAAAAATACGGCTGCACTTTTACAGGATTCGTTTTTTACAAAATATAAAAATATAAACACGCCTTACTTTAACAATCTTGTCGCCTGTGCAGGAACCAAACACTGTGCATTTGGCGTTATTGAAAACAAAGAGGATGCTATTGAGATGGCTCAATATTTGAGTAAAGCTGTTCCTCTTGAATCAGGGAGAATACGAATGTACTGGTCAGCCTGTGTCAAAGGCTGCGGAACACATGAAATAGGAGACATCGGTTTTGAAGGCTGCAAGGCAAAAGTGAACGGACAAACCGAGGATGGTGTACACATAACTATAGGCGGAAAAATCGTCAGTGAAGGGAAAAACGGGTATACAGTTATAAAATCTGCTCCACTGAAATTTTCCAAATTCTTTGTTGAAACACTTGTGTTGGAATATAAAAAACTGCGTTTA
>JALSKR010000224.1 GCA_026988735.1 Sulfurimonas sp. | reverse complement strand
GATGCTGACAAGTTGAATATTTGTCAAGTAGATATAGGTTCATGTACTCGTCAGATAGTGTGCGGTGCTTCAAATGTACGTGCAGGTTTACATGTAGTTGTAGCAACGATTGGGGCGGTAATGCCTTCCGGACTTGCCATCAAACCTGTAAAACTGCGGGGAGTAGATTCCGAAGGTATGATATGTTCGGCATCTGAAATAGGACTGCCTGATTTGGGCAAAGGCATTATGGAACTTGATGAAAGTATAGGTACCTTTACACTCGGCCAGGAAATAAGTGAGAACCTTGTTTTTAATGATGATCTTATTGAAATAGAGTTGACAGCAAACCGTGGAGACTGTTTGAGTATTCGTGGAGTTGCAAGAGATTTGAGTGCTGCTTTTGATCGACCTGTTAAAGAGTACGAACAAACAGATAATGACGAAAAACGAGGAATAGGGCGCATTGTCTCTTTGACACATGAAAAAGATTTGGATGTCAACCTGCGTTACAAAGCTATAGATTTAAAAGAATTACGACTCCCTTTTATTGTGAAACTTCGCCTTGGACAGATTGAAGAGTCCCGAAAATGTGATGTTGAAGCAATGACACTCTATGTTACCCATGCAACAGGTGTGATTTTGCGAGCCTATAAACATGAGTTCTTTACCAAAGATGATGAACCGATGGCAAAAATCATTCTGGATGAGGATGAAAACGGTTATGTCTGTATTAAAACGCAAGAGGGAAAAGTTGCATCTATAGTCGGGATTATTCAAAAAGATGAATCCAAAGTAACGAAGAATGAAGGAATTGTTCTTTTGGAAGCGAGTTATATTCCGCCTGATATTATCTCGAAAAAAATGGCTGAGAAAAAAATAGAAGCCGGTCCGATGTTCTATAAAACTTCACGCGGGAGTGAACCTGAGCTTAACGGTGGGCTTTCCTATTGTATAGATTTGATAGAATCAAACTCTGTTTCATCAACTTTTAGTGGTAGTTTGGAATTATCTACCTCTTTTAAAGAAAAAAATGTGATTGTGACAAAACAGGAAATTGATACAATTATCGGTGCAGATATTGACAAAATCGTTATAACGAAAATTCTTAAAAACCTGGGTTTTGATGTTTCTAAGTCCTCAGTTGACAAGTTTGTTGTTTCCATACCGCAGTTTCGTCATGATATTGTAAACAAACAGGATATTGTAGAAGAGATAGTACGCATGGTGGGAATTGACAACATTCCTTCAAAGCCGTTTCTTTTGAAAGAAGAAAACAGACTTGAAGATAACTATTTTGAGTATAAAAAACGCTCTGTTTTTAGACACAGATGTGCTCAGAGCGGATTTTTTGAATCTGTTCATTTTGTTTTTGACGAGAAAAAAGTTTTAGAGTCTTATGGCTTTGAAACAACAAAAGAAGAGTTGGAATTACTCAATCCTATTGTTCAGACACTAGATACTCTGCGTCCGACACTCTTGACAGGTTTACTCAAAGCGGCATCTGCAAATGTAAAAAACGGCTATGCATCAGTCAGACTTTTTGAAATTGGTTCTGTTTTTACACCTCTTCGGGAAGAATCGTACAGAATGTCTTTTATTTTCAGCGGAGACAAAGAGAATGAAAATCTTGCAAACAGCGGGAAGCCTAAAAAGGTTGATTTTGCTTCTTTTGTGCAAAAAATTGCTGATGTTGTCGGGGATATTGAATTACGCGAATATAAAACAAAACATACACTTTCACATATCTACCAGTCTGCAGAGGTTGTAATGGAGGGTACAGTTATCGGAGAACTTTTCAGAGTACACCCGGAAGTTGAAAAAGCCTATGATTTGCAAACAACATATATGTGTGAACTTGATTTGCAAAAGGTTCCCTATACACTCAAAACAGCGAAACATACATCAAAGTATCAGGCATCATTTAGGGATTTAAGTATCATAATGCCAAAAGAGTTGTCTTATCAAAAAGTGAAAAATGTGATTGATACACATGCACGCAAAGAGCTTGTGCGTTTTTATCCTGTTGACAAATACAGTGATGAATCATTGGGTGAAAATATAAGTCTTTCTCTGCGTTTTGTATTGCAGTCTGATGAAAAAACTTTGGAAGAAGAAGATATCACTGCTGCAATGGATTCTATACTCGATGCGCTCAACAAAGAACTTGGAATTGGATTACGATGAGTAAAGTAGTTGTGTCTCCTGCCGAGAGTTTTTCTTTGAAAATTTCAAAAATTGCACCTGACAAGTCTATTTCACACCGTAGTGTCATGTTTTCAATGCTGAGTAAGGGTGTCAGTGAGATAGAAAATTTTTTACGAGCCGAAGATACAATGAACTCTCTGGAAATCGTAAAAAATATCGGTGCAAAAGTTGAAGATGACGGTAAGATAATTAAAATATCTTCCAATGGCATACAAGAGCCGTTTGAAATACTTGACTGTGGGAATTCCGGAACAGGTATGCGTCTTTTTTGCGGGCTTTTGAGTTCTGCTAACGGACATTTTGTTTTAACAGGAGATAAATATCTGCGTCGTCGTCCGATGAAACGTGTTACAGCACCGCTTATGAGCATTGGCGCAAAACTTGACGGAAGAAAAAATGGAGATTTGGCACCGCTTTCAATTCGTGGTGCTTCTTTAAAAGCCTTTGATTATGAAAGCAAAATTGCTTCTGCTCAGGTAAAAAGTGCAATGATTCTGGCAGCCCTGCGGGCAGACGGTGTGTGTAGATATACAGAACCCGAACTCTCCCGCGACCATACAGAAAGAATGCTCAAAGGTATGGGTGCTGATATAAAGGTAGAAGGGCTTACGACGACTGTTGCACCATTAAAGGGACTGCTTTCTCCACTGAAAATCAGAGTTCCGGCCGATCCTTCCTCTGCTTTTTTCTTTGCAGTTGCTGCTGCAATTGTACCTGATTCACAGATAGTTCTTGAAGGTGTAACATTAAATCCTACAAGAATCGAAGCTTTTAAGGCATTAGAGCGGATGGGGACAGATATCTCGTATGAATTAACAGATGACAAATATGAACCTGTAGGCAATATAACTGTGAAATATGCGCCACTAAAAGGCATAGTTATTGAAGATAAAATCTCATGGCTTATAGATGAATTACCGGCACTCTCTATTGCTATGGCATGTGCAGAGGGCGAAAGTATTGTAAAAAATGCAAAAGAGTTACGAGTGAAGGAATCTGACAGGATTTCTACGGTAGTTGAAGGTCTTCACGCCTGTGGTATAGAAGTTGATGAATATGAAGATGGCTATAAAATCTTTGGCGGGGAGTTGCGAAAAGCGAAAGTTGCAAGTGATGGGGATCATAGAATCGCTATGAGTTTTATTGTTGCAGGGCTGAAGTGTGGAATGGAAGTAAGTGATTTAGACTGTATAAACACCTCTTTTCCAAACTTTTTTGAACTCTTGGAGAATATAACTAAAGTGGAGTTTGTAAAATGAAAATAGAACTTGCCCAAAACTATGGGTTTTGTTTTGGTGTAAAACGTGCCATTAAAATTGCAGAAGAAAATACAAATGCTGCCACCTATGGCCCGCTTATTCACAACTCGAAAGAGATAGCCAGATTAGACAAAGATTTTAAAGTGGGACTTGTTGAGGACTTTAGAACATTTAAACCTGGTGATAAAGCCATAGTAAGAACACACGGTATAGTAAAAAATGAACTGGAACAACTTAAACAAAACGGCATTGAAGTAGTAGATGCCACCTGTCCTTTTGTTACAAAACCCCAGGAAATTGCCCAGGAAATGAGTGAGAAAGGGTATGATGTCGTCATTTTTGGTGATGAAAGCCATCCTGAAATCAAAGGGGTAAAATCATATGCAACAAACGGTGCAACTGTAGTCACAAGTGTTGAAGAACTTGAAACAATGAAATTTCATGAACGTATAGCGCTTATTGCCCAGACTACAAGAAAAGTCGAAGAGTATATGGCTGTTGCCAACTATTTGATTCCCCGTCATAAAGAAGTACGTGTTTTTAATACTATTTGCAATGCAACATTTGAAAATCAGGAAGCTGTTAGAAAACTTTCCAAAGAAGCGGATGTAATGATAATCATTGGTGGGAAAAATTCATCAAACACCAAACAGCTTTTCAACATATCTTATGAAAACTGTCAAAACAGCTATCATATTGAAGATGAAAAAGAGTTAGATGCGCAATGGTTTCATGGTAAAAAGCACTGTGGTGTTACCGCAGGTGCCTCTACTCCGGACTGGATTATACAAAATGTCATCAATTCAATCAAAAAAAGTATAAATTAATCATAAGTTTGTTATAATCACGACAATTTTTATGTAACAGAGGATAGGCAATGGCGTTCGATAACGAATCATTTGAAGAAGAAGAAAATTTTGCAGAGATGTTCGCAGAAAGCGAAAAAAAGCAAGAAACAAGTCGCATCGTAGAAGGTGAAGTGGTAGAGATACAGGCTGATGAGAACAGAGCATTAGTAAGTGTAGGTGATAAACTTGAGGGTATATTGAGCCTTGATGAAATCCGTGATGAAAACGGTGAATTGAAGTTTAATACCGGTGATAAAATTAAAGTTATGCAAATGGGATACTATAATGAGCGTCCTAAAATATCATATAAAAAAGTTTTAGAGCAGGAAAAAACTATTGAGTTTATTGATGCACACAAAGAAGATTTTGAAGATCTGGTTGTTGAAGGTATAATCACGAAGAAAAATCGTGGTGGATACGTTGTAGAGGCTGATGCAGTTTCATTCTTTATGCCGCGTTCTTTAGCAGCATTTAAAGAGAGCGATGAAGTTGTAGGTCGTAAAATCAAAGCGCAGGTTGTGAAAATTGATCCGGCTGAAAACTCAATTATTCTTTCACGTCGCAAACTTTTTAACGAAGAGCGTAAAAAGAAAAAAGAGATTATTGACCAGCTAATGGCTGAAGATGTCATCGTTGAAGGTACTATCAAAAAAATCACAAGCTATGGTATGTTTGTAGATGTCGGTGGTGTTGACGGTTTGGTACACTACAATGAAATCTCTTATAAAGGTCCGGTTAATCCGTCAAAACTTTACAAAGAGGGTGACGTTGTTACTGTGAAAGCTATCTCATATGACAAAGACAAGCGCCATCTCTCTTTATCTATTAAAGCTGTTCAGCCCGATCCTTGGGCAGAAGTTGAAAGTGAATTGGATGAAGGTGACACTATTACTGTAACTGTTTCAAATATCGAAGCATACGGTGTATTTGTTGACCTTGGAAATGACATTGAAGGATTCTTGCATATTTCAGAAATCACTTGGAATAAAAATGTTAAAAATCCAAATGATTACTTAGAAGTAGGACAGGAAATTGATGTTGAAGTGATAGAAATCAATTCTAAAACACATAAACTTCGTGTTTCACTCAAAAGATTATTACCAAAGCCATTTGATGAGTTTGTTAAAAAATATCATGAAGGTGATGTGGTAACAGGTACGATTACATCTTTAACTGACTTTGGTGCATTTGTTCGTATTGACGGTGTTGAAGGTCTTTTACATAATCAGGATATCTCATGGGATAAAAACACAAAAGCAAAAGATGTTTTAAAATCCGGTGAAGAAGTTGAAGTGAAAATTGCCAAAATCAATAAAGAAGACCAGAAAATATCTTTAAATCGTAAAACACTTTTAGAATCACCGATAGATAAATTTGCCACAACACACAAAGTGAACTCTGTGGTTAAAGGTACTATTCGTGACATTAAAGATTTCGGTGTGTTTGTATCACTTGAAGACGGTGTTGATGCACTTATTCGTGATGAAGACTTGGCTCCGCTCGTGAAAGAAGAGTTAGAACCAGGGCAGGAAATAGAAGCTGCAATTGCAAATATTGATACTCGTCGTGACCGTATCCGTTTATCTGTTAAAAAATTAGACTATATCAAAAATCAGGCAATGCTTGAAGAGATTAATGATACTGAATCACATTCTTTAGGTGACTTGATAAAAGATAAATTTAAATAAGCTCAGCTGTTTAAATGCAAAAGATAATTAAATGGTTTGCCCCGCTTTTAGCATTAGGGGTAGCCGTATTTATTGTCTTTTTTTTAGTATCTATAAATTCACAGGATGAAATTATAGATACACAACCTTTGGTTTTAAAAAATGAAATAATCTCAAAAAAACCAGAAAAACTATGGCTGAATCATTTTTCAAAATCTGAGAGGCTTGGTTATTTTTATCCTGTTAATGAAGTTTACATTACACTTGATTTAAATGAAAAAATAACTAAAACTATTACCTATAAATTGTCAGCAAAACTTGTAGATCCTTATCAGCTTTTTTGTCTAAAAGAAGAGTTGAGAAGACATAAATTAAAATATTTTTTAAAAAAAGACGCTAAAGGTATAGATTTACTTATTTATTCACAAAATGTAGATAAATTAAATAAGTTGGTAGAAGTACTGAAAAATTACAAAATCAAGGCTGTTCTTGTGCCTTACAAAAAGGAAGATTAAATGAGCAATGAAACAAATACACCCGGAGTACAAAAATATACGGTAGTTGTGTGTGACCATATTCATGAAGCGGGCTTAAAAATGCTCGAAGAAGATGAAAATATTAACTTTATTATGGCAGCAGATGTTGACAAAAAAGAGCTTGTTGAAACTATTATTCCAAAAGCCGATGTTGCAATTACAAGAAGTTCCACAGATGTTGATGAATTCTTTATTGAACATGCAACAAATATGAAAGCAATAGTTCGAGCAGGTGTCGGTGTTGATAATGTAAATATTCCTGAATGCTCCAAGAAAGGTATCATTGTTATGAATGTGCCTACTGCCAATACAATTGCAGCGGTTGAACTTACAATGACACATATGCTTTCATGTATGAGAATGTTCCCATACTCTCATGATCATTTGAAAAATCAAAGAATCTGGAAACGTGAAAAATGGTACGGATATGAACTCAAAGGGAAAAAACTCGGTATTATCGGTTTTGGAAATATAGGTTCCCGTGTTGCAAAGCGTGCAAAAGCATTTGAGATGGATATCGTTGCTTATGATCCTTATATTGAGCCTTCCAAGGTTACTGATTTGGATATGACCTATACGAAAAATTTTGATGATATTTTGGCATGTGATGTTATAACGATACATACACCGAAAAACCAGGAAACAATCAACATTATCGACAAAGAAGAAATTGCAAAAATGAAAGACGGTGTTGTCCTTGTTAACTGTGCTCGAGGCGGATTGTATAATGAAGATGCACTCTACGATGGTCTAAAGTCCGGTAAAATCCGTTTTGCCGGTATAGATGTGTTTGTAAAAGAGCCTGCAATTAACAACAAACTGCTTGATTTGGACAATATTGTAGTTTCTCCACACTTGGGAGCAAATACTTATGAGTCTCAGTATAATATTGGAACACAGGCTGCACAAAATGCAATTGCCGCTGCAAAAGGCATAGCCTATCCTAATGCTATGAATCTTCCGATAGATGAGAGTAAAATACCTCCTTTTGTGAAACCGTTTTTAGAGATGGGGCAGAAAATTGGTTTCTTGGAGTCTCAAATTAACAAATCAAAGATTATTTCTATCAAGGTAAAAGGACAGGGTGAGATTGCAAACTATGTTGATTCATTGGCAACTTTCGTAACTGTTGGTGCATTAAGCCACAGTTCAGAAACTATAAATTATGTAAATGCAGACTTTGTTGCCAAAGAAAAAGCTATCGAAGTTGAAGCAATTAATCTGGGAGATTCAAAAGTCTATAAAAACCTGATTACAGTGAAGATAACGACCAATGAAGGAACAACAGCAATTTCAGCTACAATTTTTGAAGATGGATTGCAGCGTATTGTTGCTATAGACGGTTTTGATATTGAATTCCCGCTTAAGGGTGACATGGTTCTGTTTAAAAACTCTGATGTTCCGGGTGTAATTGGAAGTGTAGGTACCATTCTTGCAAACAACAATGTCAATATTTCAGATTTTTCATTGGCAAGAAATGAGCAGTCAGAAGCACTTGCCGTGATTTTGGTAGATAATGCTGTGAATGATACTACCTTAAACGAATTAGCATCTCTTGATGCCTGCATAAGCGTAAACTACGCCCGTTTGTAAAAAACTTCTTCTCTTTTTACAAATTCTGGAGCCTGTACTTCAGTGCGGGCGAGAGTGGTAAAGTAATGTGTGGCTTTTGGAACCGCTACTTCACTCTAGTAATTTTTATACTTTCTACTCTACTGAAAAGTAGTTCCACCGTCTATTACTATTGTCTGTCCTGTGAGCCATGAGGCTTCATTCGAACATAAAAATTTACATGCTCCTGTCAAGTCTTCCGGAACACCCATACGAGAAAGTGGTGAACGTCTGACAACTTCCGCTTTGACCTCTTCATAATTTGGAAATGCTTTTAATGCATCGGTATCAATAGGTCCACCGCTTACGGCATTGACTCTGATTCCTTTTTCTCCGAGTTCTGCTGCAGCATATCTCACCATAGCTTCAACAGCAGCTTTGTTTGTACCGTGTCCTGCATAGTTTGGCGTATAAACAAGATTACCTGTAGAGCTCATTGAAATGATACTTCCTCCGCCAATCTTTTCCATACGTTTGGCAGCTTCTTGTGCACCGACAACAAAAGCATCAACTGTTGCCGTATAGATGTTGTTTAAACCTTTTGGTTTTAGACGCATAAACGGTCCAAATCCACCGACAACAGCACGACCTGAAATAATGGCATTGGATATAAAAAAGTCCAGCCTGTCAAAATCTTCATCAAACTCTTTGTAAACATCTTTGTAGGTATTTGGCTCCAGGATGTCAAGTTTATAAGCACGGCATTTCACACCATATTTTGCTTCAACATCGGCAATGATTTCATTTGCTGTATCGGCACTTGATGCATAGGTAAAAGCAACATTGCAGCCTTCTTTTGCAAAAGCATACACAATTGCTTTTCCGATTCCGCGTGTTCCGCCGCTTACAAAGAGAGTTTTATCTTTCATGTTCTAAAGTCCTTTTATGTCGTAATTTTTCATTACTTCTTCAATTTTTTTCATATTTTCTTTACTTGGTGCAACAAGAGGGAGTCTGTATTCCAGTGTTTCTATGAGCCCTGCTATATACATTGCAGCTTTGACGGGAATTGGATTCGCTTCACAAAACATTACTTTGTTTAAAGGGTAAAGTCTGTCATTGATAGCTTTTGCCCCGGCAAAATCACCACTGCGTGCCTTGCGCACGAGTTCTGATTTTAAATCAGGCATAAGGTTTGATGTCACAGAAGTTATTCCTGCACCGCCGTTTGCCAAAATAGGATAATCAATCGCATCGTCTCCCGAAAATACTTTAAGCTCCGGTCTGCGTGAAAGCAGTTCAACTGTACGTTCTAAACTTCCCGTTGCCTCTTTGATACCATAAATATTTTTGACATCATCAAAAAGTCTGATAGTTGTATCAGCAGAAATATCTACACCGGTACGTCCTGGAACATTGTAAAGCATAAAAGGGAGTTCGCTTACAGATTCCGCTATAGCTTTGTAGTGCTGGTATAAACCTTCCTGGGATGGCTTGTTATAGTAGGGAGAAACCGAGAAAATAGCATCTACGCCACAGCTTTGCGCATGTTTTGCAATCTCTATCGCTTCATGTGTTGCATTACTACCTGCTCCTGCCAAAACTTTTGTCTGTGTGCCTTTACATACTTCTACAGCGATTTCTATACAGCGTTTGTGCTCATCATGTGTCAGTGTGGCACTCTCGCCTGTTGTTCCGACAGGACATACTGCATTCATACCGTTGTTTATTTGGCGTTGTATTAACGCAGCATAGGTCTGTTCATCAAGTTTTCCGTTTTTAAACGGAGTTATCAGTGCGGTTGAAGAACCTGTTACTAAATTCATTCTAAATAGCCTTTAAAAATAATGGCTAATTATAGCTAAAAAGTATTAAATTTTTTCAGATTCGAAGTTTTTAATGTAGCGTTTTCTTTTCGCTTCTTTCATTTTTGAATTGTCTGCGATGATAAAGCCTTCAACAACACCATGCAGTCCCTCATTGACGCTAAAATCGAAAAAACGGACGGCTCCCTCATCATACAGTTCTGCGTATTGTTTAAACAGGGTTGGCACAGCTGTTCCCAGCTCTTTAAGATATTTTTTTAAAACAACAAAGCCTTCTTTGTATGAGCGGTATTTAAAGAGCATATCAAACTCCTGTTTCTGCTCATAGGTCATAAAGTAGGGTGTTTTTGCACTCATCATATCAGTATCACAGGAGAAATGCAAAGAGTAAAAGTAGACAAGTGCCGCAACAGCCTGCTTGGGTGTATCTGCATTAATGGTAACAGTTCCGTAGGTATAGATAATATGCGGATTTTTTGCAAGATAGGCACCAACACCCTGCCAAAGGTTGTCCAGTGCGCGTGAACCCCAGTATTTCGGTTGAACGAAACTGCGTCCGAGTTCTACGGAGTTATGGCAGTAGTCTTGAAAGTGTTCACTGAAATCACACAGATTATAGGTATACAAGCCTTCCATTCCACGGTTTTTGATGATTTGTGCGACTTCTCCAATACGATATGCACCGACAATTTCGAGATCTTCTTCATCCCAGAGTATTAAATGTTTGTAGTA
>JALSKR010000223.1 GCA_026988735.1 Sulfurimonas sp. | reverse complement strand
TATCAGTATTTAGATTCGTTATCAACACAGTTGACGCAAAGAATAAGGCAAAAAATATATAACCTGCGTCAGGAACTGTTACATGTAAAGAACTCCTATATGCAACATTCCGTGGAGAAAAAATTGCAATACCGTGTTGATGAGATTAAAAAACTGCAAGAGGATTTTGCCCAGGCAATTGCTTTTCGCCTGCAAAATTATAAAAAAGAAGTAGATTCTTTAGAACAACGATTTCCGCAGACAATTCAAAGTGTGTTAAATATTGCGCAAAATCAACTTTTAAATCTGCAAAAAATGCTAGAATCCAATAATCCAAAATATAAAAACAAAAAAGGCTTTGCCCAGATTGTAAAAGATTCACATGTAGTGGATTTGTCTTCACTCAATGCAGGTGATGTATTTGAAGCCCAGAGTGATACATACATTGTCAGTGCAAAGGTTTTGAAAAAGGAAAAAATCCGATGAAGTATCCACAATTTTTTGATGCAGTACAAAGTATACAACTCAAAGACCCGTTAGCACAGGTTTTAGGCGCTTTTGAAAACGGTGAGTATGAAATAACATACTTGGAAGTTGTCAAAGCCGCAGGGCATTCCTGTCCGACTGTAGCAGGAGCATATATCATGACAAGTCAGGCACTTCAAGCCTTGTATCCGAATCAGAGGGCAGTGCGTGGGAATATAAAAGTAGAGTTTAAAGAGTCTTTAGAAGAGGGTGTTGCCGGTGTTGTCGGTAATGTTATTGCTCATATTACGGGAGCAACGGACAAAAGCGGATTTAAAGGCCTAAACGGGCAGTTTGCACGCCATTCTTTGATGTTTTTTAATGCAGACATAAAATCATCTGCAAGATTTACAAGAGTAGACAGTGGTAAAAGTGTTGATGTGAATTATAATCCTTCGACTATACCGGCTTCACCGGAGATGATGCCTTTAATGCAGAAACTGACAAGCGGAGCTGCAAGCCCTGAAGAAGTAAAAAAATTCGGTGAATTATGGCAGGAGAGAGTCAAAAGGATTTTTGAAAATTTAGAGGAAGTGGTCAAAGTTACAGAGGTATAAACTCTGTAACTTATTTTAAAACCAAATCTGGAAAATAGGTATTTAAAATCACAGCTGTTGAGGCAGTCAGTTTTTTGAGCAGTTTGTCAAACCTGTCTTCTTTATTCCATACGGGATATACAACACCGCTTAATTTTGCCAAGGCATTTTTCGCATCATATTCGACACCTACACTGTCGATTAGACCGACTTTTTTTGCCTGGGACGCCGTAAATATATGGGCATTTGCATAGGTGTCTCTCTTTTTAAAATCCAAATGTCTCGCATCGGCAACATCTTTGGTAAACATATCATATGTCCCCTGAATTACTTTGTTTAACTCAGCAACTTCATACTTTTTCCATGGTCTGTCCGGTGTGCCTATCTGTTTATAAAGTCCGGCCTTTACCACCTGTGTTTTTATACCGAGTTTTTGCATAATGCCGCTCAAATCGGCACCTTGCATAATCACACCGATACTGCCTATCATACTGCCCGGATTTGCTATGATTTTATCAGCCCAGATACTTGCATAATAACTTCCGCTTGCCATGGTGCCTTTGGCGTAAGCGATGACAGGTTTTTTCTCTTTGAGCCTTTTAACAGCATACGCAATCTCTACAGAAGGCGAAACGGCACCGCCGGGAGAATCAACAATCAGCAACACACCTTTAACGGCTTTGTTATTTGCTGCTTTATTTATCTGTTGAACAACTTCGCCGGCATCCATAATCGGACCGCTGAGATTGATTTTTTCCAAATTATATTTTACAAACTCTTTTTCACTTGCCGGAGCAAAGACTAGAACAAGAATCAGAACAAAGAGCATCGCCTTGAAATGATTTTGTATATAGTTCATTGTTGCAGTGATGGGAGAAAATATCTTTTTTAAAAATTCCATTTATTTATTTCCTTTTTCAAGTTTTCCGTTAATGAAAACTTTTGAGATATTATAGCGGTGCAGTATTAAATGAATGGCTAACTCCTTATTTGGCTCGCCATCCAAGTCTAAAACAAGCATATCGGCATTTTTTCCCTCTTTTATTTCTCCTGTATTAATTCCCAAAGCCTGTGCGGCATTGATAGTTGTTGCTTTGATGAGCTCTGTTGCAAGATCTAAAAGAGGTTCATTACTGTGCATAAAAAGAGAAATTTTCATCTCTTCAAAGAGGTCAAGTTTGTAATTTGAACTTAAACCGTCTGTAGCAACAATCCAGCGAATGTTTTTTTCACGTAACTTTTTTATATCGAGCGTAGGATTGCCAAGAAGTCTGTTTGAAATCGGACAGTGAATGATTGTATGTTTTTGCTGTGCAATATGGTCAAGTTCTTTGTCATTTGTTTTTACTGCATGTGTAAACAGTGTTTCATATCCGTCAAAATAACTTAAGAACTCATCTGCATCACTGACACTTTTTTCCTGTTTTAGCAGTGTTTTGAAAAACTTTTGAAAATCTCCGCTGCTTGAATCGAGCCAGTTTCTTTCTGCTTCGCTTTCCATAAAATGCGCCGTGAGTTTTAGCTTTTCATTTTTGGCGACATCCAAAGCTTTTTTTACCAGTACAGGATGAACAGAATAGGGTGAGTGAATGGCAACAGCGGGATAGAATCCTTCTCTTGTAACAGCTTTAGAAGCATCAAGCCGTGCGAGAAAGTCATTAAAGAGAGCATCTGCCATCCCAGCCTGCGATCCGATAAGTTCATTGAAAAATACAACATTCTGTTTGGCATTGACACAGGCTTCAAGATCCATTGCATGGGAACTGATCGCTCCAAAAGTAGTTATACCGCTTTCAAGCATGGTATCTATCGCTTTACTCATACATGTAAGGTCACAGCCCGCTATAAGGTCTTCTCTGTTTTCTATAACACTGTAAAGCCAGTTCAAAAAATCACCATAACTGAGCTGGTTTTTGTTGGCAGAAAACTCTACATGTACATGGGCATTGATAAGTCCGGGCATCAGCAGAGAATTCTTTTGCAGTTGTATAACATCAGCTTCTGGAAATTTTTGCTTTAACTCTTCTAAGCTGCCTATACCCTGAATGGTCTTTTCAAATGCTACTGCCTTGTCTTTAAGGAGTATATCCGGTGTTAAAATATAATTGGGAACGAGTATTGTCATCTTTTTTTCTTTTTTTCAAATTATACACTTTTTTTAATATTAGTTTGGATAAAATAGTCCTTCAAAAGATAAATCATCATAATAAGGGTAAAAATGAAAATAGTAGTTATTCAAGGTCCAAATTTAAACATGCTTGGAATTCGTGAACAAAATATTTACGGTCCGATGAAGTTAGAACAGATTCACGCACAGATGAAAGATGTAGCAACCCAAAACGGTGTGGAGATAGAATTTTTTCAAAGCAACCTCGAAGGTGAAATTGTAGATAAAATTCAAGAATGTTACGGTGAAGCACAGGGATTAATTATAAATGCTGCTGCATACACGCACACTTCTATCGCAATTCGTGATGCTATTTCTGCAGTTAGCCTGCCTACCATAGAAGTACATATCAGTAATATTCACAGACGTGAAGAATTTAGACAAAAAAATATGATTGCACCGGTTTGTACATCATCTGTTGTAGGTTTTGGACCTTTTGGCTACCATCTGGCTATGATGGGTATGCTTCAGATTATGAACGAAATCAAAGCTGCCCAAGAAGCACAAGCACAGCAACAGGCCTAAGTCTTTACATGTACAGAAAACGCAAGATAAACAAAAGACTGACCTCTTTTTACAACTTGCATTTTCCTTATACTGCTCATGCCAAGAGCCGGCATCGATATGAAACCGTTGTCGGTATCGGTGGAAATGTCGGAGATGTACGTCGAAGATTTGAACATCTTCTTGTGGTGTTACAAAAAGACAAAAGAGTATCAGTAGTAAAAACATCATTGATTTTAAAAAATCCTCCTTTTGGCTATACAGACCAAGATGATTTTTTCAACTCAATACTTGTTTTAAAAACTTCAATGCAGCCAAGAGTTTTTTTACGCTACCTGTTAAGGCTGGAAAAAAAATTTGGCAGAAAAAGAACTTTTGAAAATGCACCAAGGACGCTAGATTTGGATATTATATTTTTTGATAATCGTACAATACATACACAAGATTTAATTGTACCGCATCCTTTTTATGCACAAAGAGAAAGTGTAATGATTCCTTTGATAGGTGTTGGTAGATGAAAATATTAACTTTTACCGGGCGCAGTCCCTCAGAAGCATTGAAAAAAGCAAAAATGGAAATTGGTGATGAGGGTATGCTTATTGAAACCAAAGAGATCCAGAAAAAAGCTTTAGGCAGAGAAGCGCTTTATGAAATAGTAATCGGTATAGATGAAGAGATGATTCCCTCTACATATAAAAAAGTAAAAAAACCACTTTCCAAACAGCAACCGCTAAAGGAAGAGAGTCGGGAAATACTTTTTGATATTTCCAATGCGGCACAACAAATTTCTAAAATTTCAAATGTGACCGATCCTTTGGAAAGCCTATGTAAGTCTTCATCATCGCAGCAAACAGGAACTTCAGTTGAACCAAAAGAGCTACAAGAGATAAAATCTGAAATAAATAAACTGACAGATAAGGTTAAAATTATTCAAAATATGTTTTGGGATGAAAAGTCACCGAATCTTTCCAGTCAAATTCCACCGGAATTTTCTGAAATTTATCGTCTTGCCTCTCAAAGCGGAATGAACAGGGAACATTTGGATACTCTTATGCAGGTTACTTTGGAACATATGCCGTTGAAAATGCGAGAAAATTCTTCCACAGTAAAAAGGTATTTTCAAACAATACTTCGAAAAATGGTTCCTATCCGAAGAGAAACACTGCCTAATATAGGCGCGAAAAAAGTTATTATGCTTGTCGGACCAACTGGCGTGGGAAAGACAACTTCCATTGCCAAACTAGCTGCAAGGTACTCTTTTTTAATGGAAAAAAAGTACAAAGTCGGATTGGTTGTGCTTGATACATACCGCATAGGGGCAGTTGAGCAATTGATGCAGTATGCACGAATGATGAAACTTGGAATTGAAACAGTTGTAGACCCTCCGGAGTTTTCAAGTGCTTTGGAATCTCTCAAATATTGTGACTATATATTGATTGACACAATGGGATCGAGTCCTTATGACAGAGTAAAAATTGAAAAAATATATGAGTGTCTGAACGCAAATAATACGCAATACAATGTAGATGTAGTACTGGTAATGCCAAGTTCAATTAAATATGAAGACTTAAAAGTGACCTATGACAGCTTTTCAACTCTGGGTGTAGATACGCTAATGTTTACAAAACTGGATGAAACGATGGGTTTTGGAAATATTTTTTCACTCTCTTATGAAACAAAAAAACCGATAAGCTATTTTTCTGTAGGACAGGAAGTACCGGAAGATTTAGTATGTGCGAGCAGTGATTTTTTAATTGAGTGTCTTCTTCACGGATTTAACAGGAGCAAGGTATGATTGGGAATCAGGCACAAAAGCTTGAAGAACTGGTTGCTTCAAATTCCCAAAAGAAAAAATCAAAAAAAACACGCTTTATTGCAATTACAAGCGGTAAAGGCGGTGTCGGTAAAAGTACTATAAGCTCAAATCTTGCCTATGCACTGTCGCAACAGGGTTTGAATGTGGGAATATTTGATGCAGATATAGGACTGGCCAATCTGGATGTTATGTTTAATGTAAAGATCAAAAAAAATATTTTACATGTACTCAAAGGCGAAGCAACTGTTGGCGATATTTTAATTCCCATTACCCGTAATCTTATTCTTATTCCTGGTGAGAGTGGTGATGAAATATTGAAATATTCTGATATGGCACTTTTTGACAGGTTTATGCAAGAAGCGCAGGTTTTGAACAAACTTGATGTAATGATTATAGATACGGGAGCAGGGATTGGAGAGCATATTCAAATGTTTTTAAATGCGGCAGATGATGTAATTGTTGTTACTGTTCCCGATCCTGCAGCAATCACAGATGCATATGCAACGATTAAAACAATTGCGACACTCAGAAATGACGTGTTTATGATAATGAATCAGGTAAAAAATGAAAAAGAGGCTTTTGGGGTTTTTGAAAAAATCAAAAAAGTTGCCAAAGCAAATATAGGAGAAAAACTGGACCTGCAGTTGATTGGAAAAATGAATGCCGATGCGAAAGTGTCAACATCCGTAAAACAGCGCGCACTTTTTAGAATGCTTTATCCTGCATCGCAGCCGAGTAAAGACATAGACGCAATTGTGCGTAAAATTATACAAAAGCTGGAACGAAATGTGCTGGTTACATCCAATGAAAGTGGATTGTCAGGTCTGTTTAAAAGATTAATGGATCATTTTTAAGTCTTATTTGGGGTAGTTATGTTTGGTGAAAATTTTGTTTATTTTTTTACTGTTCAAGGGTTTTTTGTGGGAATAATCTTTGGGTTGTTAAAATCTTTTGATGCTGAAGGGTTATTACTTTATACATTTTTTATTACTATCTTCTTTTATCTTTTTTCACATGTAATCGTTGCACTTTATTATAGAACAATAACGATCAAAGCTTACAATTTTCCAAAAGAAACCCATGAAACAGAACTGGATATTTTTGTAAAAGAGATAAATAAAAGAGAAAAACTGATAGATTCAGCATGCAAGATTACAGATATTGCTATCAAAATGAACTCTGAAGATGTAACCGGACAAAAATTATGACAAACAATGCCTACCTTCAAGATCTCAAACACAAAGAAGATGAACTGGCCCTGCAATATCTTCCTGCAGTAAAAGCTATGGCATTTCGGCTCAAAGAGCGGCTTCCAAGTTCGGTGGATTTTAGTGATCTTTCAGCAATCGGTACAGAAGAACTTATAAAACTGGCAAGGCGATATGATGAAAAGCGCAATGACTCTTTTTGGGGCTATGCAAAAAAAAGAGTTTACGGTGCAATGCTTGACTATTTGAGAAGTCTGGATATTTTAAGCCGTGCCAGTCGTAAACTTGTAAAAGCTATAGATTATGCAGTTCAGGAATATATGCTGACACATGATGAAGAACCGAGTGATGAAGAGCTGGCCGAAATACTGAATGAAAGTGTTGAAAAAGTTCATGAAGCACGCATTGCTTCAAATATTTACACAGTCATGCCTCTGCATGATCAGTTGCAAATTGGCGATGAAGGTGCAGCGCTTGTTCAAATCGAAAAAGAAGAGTTGATTGGCGTAATAAAAAAAGTTCTTTCCTCCTATAAAGAGAGAGAACAGATGATAATTCAGCTATACTACTTTGAAGAGTTGACTTTAAAAGAAATTAGTGATATTTTAGATATAACTGAGTCTCGTATTTCACAAATTCACAAGTCTGTAATCCAAAAAATTAAAGAGAGTATAGGAGCATAACATGGCAGATATACTATCACAAGAAGAAATTGATGCGCTTTTGGATGTTGTTGAAGATGAAGGTGAAAATGTCTTAGAAAGTGATGAAGATGCTCTTTTGCCTCAACGGCAGGTAACTCTCTATGATTTTAAGCGTCCAAACAGGGTTTCAAAAGAACAGCTTCGTGCATTTCGCGGTGTTCATGACAAAATGGCCAGAAGTCTGGCTTCTCAGATATCTTCAATTATGCGTTCTATTGTTGAAATACAGTTGCACTCTGTTGATCAAATGACCTATGGCGAATTTTTGATGAGTTTGCCAAACCCTACAAGTTTTAATGTGTTTTCAGTAAAACCGCTTGAGGGAAGTGGGATTATTGAAATTAACCCGTCAATTGCCTTTCCAATGCTTGACCGGTTACTTGGCGGAAAAGGAGAACCTTTTGATGCAAGTCGGGAGTTTTCGGATATAGAACTCAGTCTGTTTGAAACTATACTGCGCGTTATGATGAGCACATTAAAAGAAGCATGGGCTCCTGTCATGGAAATTTATCCGACAATAGAGTCTAAAGAATCATCTCCGAATGTTGTTCAAATTGTTGCACAAAACGAAATTGTTGTTATGGTTGTAATGGAAATAATTATTGGGCACTCCTCTGGTATGATGAATATATGTTATCCTGTTATCTCTTTGGAACCTGTTTTGCCAAAACTTGCAAGTCGTGATTTAATGCTAAACGAAACAAGTTCTAAAAAAAGTAGAAATATGGAACTGAAGGTTCTTCTCGGTGGTGCAAAAGTAAATGTAGAAGCTAACCTGGGTGATGCAGATTTAACTATGCATGATATACTTGAATTGAAAATTGGTGATGTAATCAGACTCTCAAGTGCTGCAGATGATATTGTGACTGTTGCCGTAGATGGTAAAGAGAGATTTCGTGGTGAAATAGGACTGCGTAGGTTTAGAAAATCAATTAGTATTACAGAGATTATTGAAACAGAAAAAGATACTGTCAAGCGTGCACTTGAGAATTTGGAAAAACAAAGACACGAAAAAATTTCCGGGGTCAAAGATATAATTCATGAAGGTGAAATGGAATTTGAAAACAAATATGAGGAGTAAAATATGAGTGACTTTATGAAACTATTTGAAGATGAAACAGTTGGTACTATTGAAGCACTTATTGGAACTGCTCCAACTTTGGAATTAAAAGAAGAACAGGAACTAAGCATCATTTCAAATATTGTTCCTCCTATTGTTTTGGTGAAAATCAAGGTAAGCGGAGATGTGAATGCAGAGGCAATGGTAGCATTACCACCAAATCTGGCAGCCTCACTTTCAGATATGATGATGGGTGAAGAAGCCAGTGAGAGAGAAGATGTAAGCGAAGATGATATGGATGCTACAAAAGAGATAGTGTCAAATATTTTTGGTGCTATTGCAAATACGCTTTCTGCTCAAAAAGAGTTGCCTGTTTTGTCTTTCAGTATAGAAAGTATAGAGTTGGTTGGTGATAATGATGAAGTAAGTCTCGAAGCTTTCAGCAGAATGTATGTATATAAGTTTAACCTGGAATCCGTGCATTCATTATTGATGTTTATTATAGATGAAAAATTAAAAAATGTACTCTTTCCAACAGAATCTTCAGAAGAAACTGCAAATACACATGAACATGCGAGCAGTGCCGGTACTTCGGAACATACAACATCAAATTGTGAAGAAGATATTACTTTGAGCAGTGAAGAGATGAAAAACATTGCTCTTATTATGGATGTAAAACTTCCTGTAAAGGTAAGAATCGGTAAAAAAAGAATGTTGTTAAAAGATGTACTGAATATGGATATCGGCTCAGTTATTGAATTAAACCAGTTGGCAAATGATCCGTTAGATATTTTGGTAGATAATCATGTTATAGCACAGGGTGAAGTAGTTATTGTGGATGGTAACTTTGGAATACAGGTAACAACGATAGGCACAAAGAAAGAAAGATTAACACAGCTTAAAGGTTAATAAGAAAGTTTGAGGGCATAATGAAAGAAAAAGTTTTAGTAGGAATGAGTGGAGGGGTTGATTCAACAATTACTTCTCTATTGTTAAAAGAGCAGGGGTATGAAGTTGAAGGTTTATACATGAAACTTCATTCAAAACCCGGGTATCATGAAATTCATCAGGCACGTGCACAAAAAGCTGCTGATTTTGTTGGTATTAAGTTGCATGTACTCGATTTACAGGAAACATTTAATAAAAAAGTATTTCAACCGTTTATAGATACATACGCTGAGGGAAAAACTCCAAATCCGTGTGCCCTGTGTAACAGAAATCTTAAATTTGGTGAGATGATAAAATTTGCCGATAAAATCGGTGCTGAGTATTTGGCAACCGGACATTATATTAAAACCGACGGAAAGTATCTTTACTCTGCAGATGATGATACAAAAGATCAAAGTTATTTTCTTTTTTATATTAACAGAGAAATTCTACCAAGATTGAAGTTTCCATTAGGCGAAAGACATAAAAAAGACATAAAAGCATTGGCTGCATCTATAAAAGGATTGGAATCATTTTCATCGCAGGCGGAATCAAGTGAAATTTGTTTTGTAGAAACAACATATACTGATCTGTTAAAAGATTATGTAGAAGTTGATCAGCCTGGAGAAGTACTTGATCAAGATGGCAATGTTATCGGTGAGCATAAGGGATATATGCATTATACAATTGGAAAGCGTAAAGGTTTTACAGTACATGGTGCACATGAACCTCATTTTGTACTGAGTATCAACCCTGAAAAAAACCAAATAGTTGTCGGTAAAAAAGAAGATTTGGCTTGTTATGATGTAAAACTCAATAATTTAAATATGTTTGACAATAGAAAAGAGTTTGATACAACAGTGAAACTGCGTTATAGAACAAAAGCAGTTGGATGCCATGTGAAAATAGAAGATAATGTAGCATATCTGACATTAGAGGAGAGTGTATTTGGTGTTGCAGTCGGACAGGCTGCGGTATTTTATGATGATGACAAACTGATAGGCGGCGGTTGGATTACAGAATTTTAGTTGTCAACAAAACTCTACAAAAAGTAACAGATAAAAAACTTCAAAAACTTTTTAAAAAACCCACCAAACATTAAGCGTTTTCTAAGCAAGACTCTCCTATAATTCCCATCCACAAACAGAGAGACCTTGTTTAAAAGGTTGAGAGAGACTTCGCGTT
>JALSKR010000222.1 GCA_026988735.1 Sulfurimonas sp. | reverse complement strand
CTTATCAATGACAAAGGTTTATACACGAAAAATATCATAACAAACCTCAGAGCGACTATGATTCAGTACAAAAGAAATATATATTTTCATATAGAGACACCAAGTGGTGACATCTTGATTAAAGACAACGATTTAAAACCTTACAGCTATATCAATCTGCTCTATTCGTATATTACAATATTTATGATTATCAGTCTCTCTTTTATTTTGATACTCCAAAGACTGCGACCTCTCATAAGATTGAGAAAAAAGATTGAACTGTACGGTAACGGAAATATGGACATCTCTTTTAAAACAAACCGTGAAGATGAAATAGGTGCAGTTGCCAATGAACTTGAAAATGCACGACAGAAAATAAACACTGTTTTAGAATCCCGCACGCTCTTTTTGAGAAATTTGATGCATGAACTCAAAACGCCTATAGCCAAAGGGACTATCGCCACACAGATGCTTGATTCGCAAAAACAAAAAGACAGATTCAGCTCTATCTTTAAACGCCTGGAAACACTTGTGACTGAATTTGCAATGATAGAGGAGGTGACAAGTCTGAGCGATAAAAAAGATTTTTCCGAGTATAGACTGCTTGATGTAATTGACGGAGCTATAGATATGGCCATGGTTGACAAAGAGCATGTCACAGTAAAAATAAGCGGGAAAATAAAAGTACATGTAAACTACAGACTCTATACTACAGCTATCAAAAATATGATTGACAATGCAATGAAATATGCTACCGATTCGCATATTACAATTCGCATGAATGACAAAAATGAACTTTGTTTTGAAAGCAAAGGCGCATGTCTTTCGCATCCTCTGCAGTACTATATAGAGCCTTTTACAAAAGACAATCCATCGAAAAACAGCTTTGGGTTAGGACTCTATCTTGTTGATTCTATCCTCAAAGCACACGGACAGGTTTTGGCGCATGAGTATGAAAATGGAGTTAACCGTTTTATATTTGCATAAGTTTAAAAATGTAAACTAATACAATGAATAGATACATGTACAGCTTCATATTACTTGTTTTTGCACTCTCTTTTTTTGCTTTTGGCTGGATGAGTCATACTGCTTATGTACCCTATGAAAAAGAGCAGGAACAAACACTGTTTGATAAAATTCGCGAAAACAAAACCTTAAATGTTGTCCTGCTTAATGCTCCTTCGACCTACTATATAGGTCCGGATGCTCCACAGGGCTTTGAATATGATTTATTACAGTCATATGCAGAGCATTTGGGCGTAGATTTAAATATTACAACAGCACATACTGTCAAAGAAGCAATAGCTCTTTCCAAAAAGCCAAATATTCATATCACATCCGCATCTTTGTCAAAAACACCACAGAGAGAAAAAAAGTTTCACTTTGGACCTTCGTATTTTGAAGTCGAAGAGCAGGTGATTTGTAACAGGGGGATGTTACGCGGATCAAATTTTCCAAGAAATGTGGAGGAATTGGCAGGATTGGATATTATGGTAGGTGCTGACACAAGTTACAGCGAAACGATAAAATCACTTCAGGCAGACGGATATGAAATAAATGTGACAATAACTTCAGAATACTCAACAGAAGAACTGCTTGAAAAAGTTGCCAAACATGAGATAGACTGCACAGTAGCAGATTCAAATATTTATGCACTGAATTTGCGATATTTTCCTGAAATTGCACTTGCCTTTTCCATCAGCAAAAGAGAACAGTTGGCATGGCTGCTCCCCAAAGATGCAAAAGAGCTTGAAGCTGACATGTATGCCTGGCTCAATGACTATAACCAAAAAGGGAAGATGACACAACTTAAAGACCACTACTACAGTTATATCCTTTTCTTTGATTATTATAATACAAAAATGTTTTACAAACGAATGAAAAGCAGACTGCCAAAGTATGAAAAGTATTTTAAGGATGCCGCAAAAAGATTTGATATTCCGTGGACACTGTTGGCATCTGTTTCATATCAGGAATCACACTGGAATGCTAAAGCCAAAAGTTTTACAGGAGTTCGCGGGTTGATGATGCTGACACAACGTACAGCAAAGATGTTAGGAGTTAAAAACAGGTTGAATCCCAAAGAGAGTGTTACAGGTGGAACGCGGCATTTAAAACAGATGATAAAATTTGTACCCAAAGAGGTAGAAGGAGAGAACAGACTTAAATTTGCCCTGGCTGCTTACAATATAGGCATGGGGCATATAAAAGATGCACAAAAACTGGCAAAAAAACTTGGTTTAAATCCGAATATCTGGAGTGATTTGAAAATAGTACTGCCTTTGCTCTCACAAAAAAAGTATTATCGAACGTTAAAATACGGATATGCAAGAGGGGCAGAACCTGTGAAGTATGTTGAGTCTATCTACAACTATAAAGATATTTTAGATAAACAAAACAAGGTGTCAAAAACCGATCTAGTGACTTCCAAGCTCCCCTAAAAATGTTTCCATATCATATTTTGTTCTGTATTCCGGAGTCATGATATGAATAAGGATATCACCTAAATCAACAACGATCCAGTCACCGCTTTCATCCACATTGTTAAAATGTTCGGCAGGTTTGAGTTCATTTTTTAAGTGATCCAAAAGTGCAGTAGTATGTTTTTGTCCAAGTGAAGATGCTATGATCGCATAATCAACAAAATAGTTCTTGTCACGGAGATCAAAAACCTCTATGGATTCCGCTTTGTTTTTATCGAGTGTGTTTACTATGTTTTGTATTCTGTCTTGCATTGTGTTCCTTGTAATATTGTGTTATTTCGTCTCTGACTTTTTTTGGTACTTTTGAACTGTCAAAATTTTCTCTTAAACCTGACGAAGATATATCTTCATTTATATCAAGCCGAATAAAATTTTTCGGTATTTTTACAGCATCTCTTGTGACAACAATAAAAGTTACCAGTTTTTTCAGTTCATCATAAGCATACCATTGATGCAGTGAAGTTAAATTATCCGCACCTATAACCAGATAGACTTTGTCATAAGATTTGAGTAAATGTTTGACGGTCGTAATCGTCGGTACTTTTTTTTTCAAATCCACTTCATACGAACTGACTTCTACCTTTTTCAAAGAAGCAAAAATCTCTTTGAGCCATTTGTATCGCAATTCAGCCGGAGCAGTAAAACTCTTTTTAAACGGATTTAAAAAAGTAGGCATTACCACTACTTTCTCAATAAAATCCAGTTTGCTTAAAGCTTTGACTATTGCCTCATGTGCGAGGTGCGGAGGGTCAAATGAACCGCCGTAAAGTGCTATCGTTTTCATTTAATACGAATTATAACTAATTTTGGATAAAATTACCCAATTATTTTATATTAGGAACTATAATGGCACTAAAAATAGCAATTAACGGATTTGGTAGAATAGGTCGTTGTGTGGCACGCATTGCACACAAAAGAGATGATGTGGAAGTTGTCGCTATAAATGACACTACAAGTATAGATATGATGATCTATCTGTTGAAAAATGACTCTGTTCACGGAACATTTGAGAGCGAAGTTGTGCAGCTTGATGATGAAAACATTGCAATTGACGGTAAAAAAATTAGAGTTTTTTCTGATCGTGATCCAAAAAATCTGAAGTTTGCCGAATGTGGCGCTGATATGGTTTTAGAGTGTACAGGTGTTTTCTTGACACAGGAGTCTGCACAGGTGCATATTGACAACGGTATACAAAAAGTTCTTTTTTCTGCTCCTGCAAAAGACAAAGCAACACCTACATTTGTAATGGGCGTCAATGAAGAAAAATATGCGGGACAAAAAATAGTATCAAATGCTTCTTGTACAACAAACTGTCTGGGTCCTGTCGCGCGTGTTCTTGATGATGCTTTTGGTATTGAAAAAGGCTTAATGACAACTATTCACTCTTACACAAATGATCAAAATATTTTAGATGTGAAGCATAACAAAGACAAACGTCGTGCACGTGCCGGTGCTATAAATATGATTCCAACGACAACAGGGGCTGCAAAAGCCATCAGTCTTGTTATGCCGCAGCTTGAAGGAAAACTTCACGGACAGAGTGTTCGTGTTCCTACTCCTGATGTTTCTATGGTTGATTTAAATGTTGTTGTTTCTAAAAACACAACAAAAGAAGAAGTGACAGCTGTTTTTAATGAAATGGCAGATACAAGACTCAAAGGTCTTTTGCATATGGATAAAGAGATGCGCGTATCTCAAGATTTTGTAGGTTCTCAGTTCAGTGCAATTGTTGCAGAAGATTTGACACAGGTTATCGGTGGCAACATGATAAAAGTTATGGCATGGTATGACAATGAGTGGGGTTATTCGTCACGACTCTTAGATATGGCTCTTCACATTTCAAAGTAGGACAAAAAATTTGGAACTATTACACCTTAAAAAATTAGATATAGCAAACAAGAAAGTCTTCATTCGATGTGACTTTAATGTACCAATGGATGAGTTTGGCAACATCGCAGATGACCGTCGAATCCGATCTGCCATTGCCACTATAAACTACTGTCTCGATTTGGACTGTGCCGTTATACTGGCATCTCATCTCGGTCGTCCAAAAGGAGAAGTTGTAGAAAAGTATTCATTGGCTCCTGTTGCTAGACGTTTGCAACAACTTTTAAAGCGTCATGTAGAGTTGGCAAAAGATGTTGTTGGGGAAGATGCTATGCAAAAAGCAAAAGATTTACCTCGACACGAAGTGCTTTTACTTGAAAATCTTCGTTTTGAACCGGGGGAAACAAAAGATGATGAAGAACTGTCTCAAAAACTTGCATCAATGGCGGAATTTTATGTAAATGATGCTTTTGGTGTCAGCCATCGTGCCCATGCATCTGTGCATGGAATTACAAAGTTTTTTGACAACGAGCACAAAGCAGCCGGCTTTTTGCTTGAGCGTGAAATTCAGTACTTTTCAAAACTCATGAACAACCCTGTCCGTCCGTTTGCCGCTATTATCGGTGGAAGCAAGGTTTCAGGTAAACTTGAAGCGCTTGTAAACCTGCTTCCTAGAGTAGACAAAGTGTTCATTGGCGGAGGTATGGCTTTTACATTTTTAAAACAGATGGGATATGAAATAGGTGCTTCACTTGTTGAAGATGACTTGCTCGATGAAGCACAAAATATAATGGATGAAGCGAAAAAGCTTGGTGTGAAATTCTATCTGCCAGTGGATGTTATAGCTGCAGAAAAGTTTTCTGAAGATGCTGTGAGTAAAATTGTCACAGCACAGGAGATTCCACAAAACTGGATGGGGCTTGACATTGGTCCTGCTACTGTAAGACTTTACAGAGAGGCACTTAATGATGTGCAGACAGTACTTTGGAATGGACCGATGGGCGTCTATGAAATGGAAAAATTTGCCAGAGGTTCTTCAAAAATAGCACATTTTGTAGCAGATACTTATGCAACGACTGTAGTAGGTGGTGGTGATACAGCTGATTTGGTCAAAAGAGTGGGTGTTGATGAAGATATCAGCTTTATATCTACCGGAGGCGGAGCTTCCTTGGAGTTGCTTGAGGGCAAAGTACTTCCTGGTGTAGAACCTTTAATGGTTAAAATCACAGAAAAAGAGGACTAAAATGATTATTGCAGCGAATTTGAAAACAAACCTTACAAGAAGTGCAACGCACAGATATATCCAAGAAATCAATTCCTGTGTGCAAAAGAGTTCTCAGGAGGTCATTGTTTTTCCTGCAATATCATCACTTGATTCTTTTAGTGCAGCTGTAACTGTTGGAACCCAAAATGCATACCCTGTTCAAAGTGGCGCTTTTACAGGTGAAATAGGGTTACAACATTTAGAAGAGTTCGGCATTAAAACCATACTTATAGGACACAGTGAACGCCGTCATATTTTGGGTGAATCCCAAGAGTTTATTGCTCGAAAATTTCACTATTTTAAAAAGCAGGGTTTTAAAATTATCTACTGTGTAGGTGAACCACTTGCTGTAAGAGAATCTTCAAAAGAAGAGATGCTTACATACTTGTATAAACAATATGAGGGTATTGATACCTCATATGAAAATTTAATAATCGCATATGAACCTGTCTGGGCAATTGGTACAGGTAAAATACCGACACTTGAAAATATAAAAGATATACATGCTGAACTGAAGAAAAAATCATCAGCACCGCTTTTGTATGGTGGCAGTGTCAAAGTAAACAACGTTAAAGATATTTTAGAAGTAAAAAATGTTGATGGTGTGTTAGTAGGCAGTGCAGCCTTGTATGCTGAGCATTTTTGCTCAATGATACAAGCAGCAGATGAATTGGAAAAATAGGTTTTTGTAATCTGAGTCAAATTGAGGAGTCTTCTCGGAACCTAGGTTTTAACCTAGGCTTTAGTCGTTAAAGCCTAAAAGGCGAAGCTACAGAAAAAAATTTAGTTTTTTTCTAAGTTATGCTTTAGCATTAAAAACCTGGGTTCCGAAAAGATTTAATAGCAAAGCGAAACTGTAAAAATTAAATTTTAATATAAAAGGAAGATAAGAAAATGATAATGAAAGGAAAAAAAGGCTTAATAGTGGGTCTTGCAAACAATAAGTCAATAGCATACGGCATAGCAAAAGCATGTGCAGCACAGGGAGCTGAAATGGCTTTTACTTACTTAAATGATGCCCTGAAAAAGAGAGTAGAACCTATAGCCAAAGAGTTTGGCAGTGAGTACGTATATGAGCTTGATGTTTCCAACGAAGAACAAATGTCCGGAATTGCGGCAAAAATCGAAAAAGATTTCGGAAAAATTGACTTTCTGGTCCACTCTGTTGCTTTTGCGCCAAAAGAAGCACTCTCTGCACCTTTTATGAAAACGACCAAAAGTGCTTTTCAGATTGCTATGGACATTTCTGTCTACTCTTTCATTGATTTGACAAACCGCTTGGAACCTGTATTATCTGATGATGCTTCAATTCTTACACTTTCCTATCTTGGCGGACCAAAATACATAGTAAATTACAATGTCATGGGTGTAGCAAAAGCAGCTTTGGAGTCAAGTGTACGCTATATGGCAGTAGAACTCGGTGCAAAAGGCCAAAGAGTCAATGCAATTTCAGCCGGACCTATCAAAACTCTTGCTGCTGCAGGCATTGGTGACTTTAAACAAATACTCAATTGGAATGAAACGAATGCTCCACTGCAAAGAAATGTAACGATAGACGAAGTAGGAAACTCTGCTATGTATCTGCTGAGTAACTTAAGCTCAGGGGTAACTGGTGAGATTCATTATGTAGATGCAGGTTACAATATCATGGGAATGGCAGCAGCACAAACAAATGAAGATGGAAAAACAACTTTGGCATGGGATGCTAAAAAATAAATTTTCTCGGAACCCAGACTTCAGTCTGGGCTATGCGTCTTAAAAACCACTATTTTCCTATAACAGGCATACTCTCCAATTTCTTCACATTTGAATCTTTGCCGTCACTTGGGTGTGCCTTTGAATAAGCCGCCGCTTTGTCAACATACTCTTGTAGTGTAAAGTTTCTTTCCTTGTCCTCTACATATTTTTTTTCTGTATCATTGCTACTGTTTTCCCTTTTTATAGCTACTTTTTTCATATATTTATTTTGCACTTTTTTATCTTTATTTATAGTAGGTGTCCACTCGTTTTTGAGCCAATTGTCAAGATTTTTTTGTATGAATCCTGATTTTGCTTTACCGTTAGAGTTACTTATCTTATTTAAATCACTATTTTGTGATGGTGCCGCAGGAGCCTTGGTTGCGCATCCACTCGGCAAAATGAAGGCAGATATTATCAGTGATGTTGTAATTAATTGTTTCATATTGTAATTATATCTTGTTTTGTATAATAATTCATCATTTTAATGAAAAGTTAAGAGTTGATTATGCTATACTACCCGTGAAATTTGTAAAAGGATAAGGAGAAAATATGAAATTTACAAAAATGAGTTTGGTGGCAGCACTACTAATTGGTTCAAGTGCGTTTGCAATTGACAATATTAAAGTTAGTGGTGATGCTAAATTATTTTATGAAACAACTGATGGAGTTAGTGGTGCACAGGCTATTAAAAATGCTACAAATGGAACAAATGACAGTGGTTCACTTTTTTCAAAAGATTCAAGTGCAGCAGATGCAGCATTAAATTTAAATATTACAGCCGATCTTGCTAAAAATAATATGGTTGCTATAAGCGCAGGTGCTGGATATACTATATTATCTACTCTTGGGCTTGAGAATAACCTTGTATCAAATGTGTGGGGTGGTGCACATACAGCAGTAACAGGAACAGGCTCTACATATGGACAAGTATTAGGTGGAGCGAAAGTTGAAAATGCAAACTGGATGAATGAAGCATGGATTGCTGCAACTACTGGAAAAACAACTGCTAAAATTGGTCGTATGGAATTAGATACACCATTAGCATTTACAGAAAAATGGACGATAGAAAAAAATACTTTTGAAGCAGCCGTAGTTATCAATCAGGATATTCCAGGCACTACATTGGTAGGTGCATATATTGGAAATGGAAATGGTACAGAAACTTTTGGACAGAATGCACAAAGCAATGTGCAAACACTTGGATTAGCATCAGCAGCTGTAGTTAATGGGGAAGGAACATTTACTACATATGGCACAAATGGCGCATATGCAGCAGGTGTTATTAATAACTCTTTTAAACCATTAACTGCGCAAGCATGGTACTATAGTGTAACACGTGTTGCAGATGCATACTGGTTACAGGCTGATTTAGATGTTACTGATTTAGGTGTAGCAGGTCTTACTTTGGGTGCACAATATTCTAGTGTTAAATCTGTAGCAAGTGGTGCAAATGCTGATACTGTGTATGCTTTACAGGTAGGTTACGAAATGAAAGATCTTTTCGCTGCAAGTATTTCTTACTCATCAGTAAATAGTGACGGTACACTTGGTTATGCTGGTTTTAATACAGCAACAGCAACAACAACTGCACAAACAAAACTTTATACTGAAGCATGGTGGAATTATGGACAGGTTACTATGAGTGATACTGATTCAATTCACTTAACAGTTACATCTCCAGTACAAGGTTTATTTGATTTAGGTTTGTATTATACAGATGTAAATCATAAAGCTACAGGAGCTCAAGATCTTAAAGAGCTTACAGTAACTGCCGGTAAATCATTTGGACCATTAGATGCAACATTAGTATTCATTAATACAGATGCAGCAACAAATGACAATATTGTTCAAGCATATTTAACTTTAAACTTCTAATTTATACATTAAACTCGAAGTACAACTAATTCCCTCACGGGAGTTAGCCCCTTCTACACTCAAATCTTTCAACAAAACTTTTACAAGCACTTTTCTTTTTATGTTATAATAGCAACATGGCAAAAATAGATGAAATAAAAGAAGAACTTAATTATTTAAAAGTATGGCTGGGGATTATAGTTCTTACTACAATAAGTTTGATTAGTTGGTTGATAAATAACTATGAAAATTCTTGCAGATATTATTGCTGTAATTGTACTTACTTTTACAATTTTATTGATTGATAAAAAAATAAAAAATAAAATAAAAATTTTAAAGGATTTATAATGGAAATTTTAGTGTTAGCAACGATAGCTTTTTTTATTGGGACTATAATATATGTTAGTATAAATGCTGGAAATATAGAAAAAATATAAAAGAAAGTGATTCAATTATTTCAAAAAATAGCATACATACTCTTTATGCTTTTTTTCATCTCAATCATATCATTTTTAGCAATTCACGCAGCTCCAAACAGCTTTTTTGGAGCAGGGGAGTTAAATCCAAATATGACAAAAGAGGCTATAGAGAAGTTAAAAGCTGTTTATGGACTTGATAAACCACTTTTAGAACAGTATTTTGACTGGATAAAAAACATACTGACACTTAATTTTGGTATATCATTTGTGAGTGGTCAGGATGTAAGCTCTGAGATACTCAAACGCCTGCCTGTAACGCTTTGGATGAATGGCATCTCTTTGATTGTTGTTTTTGTTCTCTCATTATGGCTTGGTATCAAAGCAGCACTATCGTATGAAAAAAAGAGTGATTATGTCATACGTCAAATTTCTTTAGTCTCGTTTTCAATGCCCTCATTTTATCTGGCATTGTTGTTTATAATCTTTTTTTCTATCAAACTTGAATGGTTTCCTATAGCGGGACTTCATTCGATTGAAGTAAAAGAGGGTTTTGCAAATTATACAGATATGGCATGGCATGTGACTTTGCCGGTGTCGGTAATGATTTTCACAGGTTTGGGAAGTATGATAATCTACATCCGTTCATTGACCTTGGAAATACTCAAAAGTGATTATTACTTTTTTGCACGTGCGCGAGGTTTAGAAAAAAAAGAGCTGTTGCGGTATTATATTTTACCGAATTTGATGCCACCTGTCATAACTCTGTTGGGGCTTTCTTTGCCGGGGCTCATCGGTGGGAGTGTTATTTTAGAGTCTATTTTCGGCATAGAGGGGATGGGGCAACTTTTTTACATCTCAGCATTATCACGGGATTATCCTGTCATCATGGGGATTTTGATGATAACGGCATTGTTGACGCTTGTGGGGAATATGTTAGCAGATCTACTTTTGTTGAAATTAAATCCTTATATGACTAGAGTATAAGTAAGCAAGAACAGTCGGCACTAAAGTACCGATTCCGAATCTCACGGAACGCAGACTTTAGTCATAAGTATCTACACAACTCAAAACAACAAGAAAAGCGGAATAGATATTGCATAAACTTTTAAAAAACAAGAGAGTTTATGTGATGGAAGAGCGTTTAAAAAAAAAGATACAAGATA
>JALSKR010000221.1 GCA_026988735.1 Sulfurimonas sp. | reverse complement strand
CCCGTGTTTTAAGCGCCTAAAGCCTTTTTGACATTGTCATCAGCCATTGAAATATTCCATTGCGGTTCCCAGACAACCTCTACATCAACATCTTTTACATTCGGTAGCTTTTCTACTGCTTCTTTTACCCATTGCAAGATCATCTGATGCATAGGGCATGCTTTTGTAGAAAGAGTCATAATGACTTTTACATTCCCCTCTTCATCACTCGAAGCATCATAAATAAGCCCCATTTCCACAAGATTAAAACCAACTTCCGGATCTATTACCGTTGAAATTGCCTGAAATAATTCATCTTTTGTATACATGTAATTCTCCTCTTATAAAATTTTATGCTTTAAAATTTATCATATAAAATACATTTCGAATAAACGCCAGTGTTCCTATAAAAAGAAAGGAAGCACCGGAATGTAAGAATGCATCACTTTTTGTAAGTATTGCGACGGTAATTAAAACAACACCGACTGCACAAAACACAAACTGAGCCTGTGAACTCTTATACGGTACCATATCTGCCAGCATTGGCACTTTTTGTTTCCCTACCAATGGAGAAAATTTTTCAAACCAGACCAAAAACGGAATTATTTTGTAAATATGCCCTGTAATCAAAAAAGCAAAAAAGCCAAAGAAGAGCAACCACATAGATGCCAGTAAAAACTCCTCTTTTTGTGTCAGAAAATACAATGCGACTATCACAATAGAAACCAGCATGGAAATATAAGAAAACATCAACGATATCGCATAAATATCATTCTCTTTTCTTGGTCTTGTCGTATAAATAATGTAAATTAGATAAAAATAAACCAGCATCGAAACAGTTGCCAAAGCATAGCCGATATAAGCCAGTATATTTATCTTAAAAAACGAAGATATAACAACACTCACAACAGCCGTACTCATCAGTATCAAAGAGATTTTCAATGGTTTTAAAGAAAAGCTGTGTGACAGTGTAAACATTGGAACAAGCACGATAGAGAGTCCCATAATAGTTACAGCGATATAGCCCCCTAAAACTGCATACACATGCGCTTTTAACAATGATGCGATATCGAGTGAAATTGTTCCCGCATAAGAGAGTGCCATTAAAAGTCCAAAAATTATTCCAAAAAACAAAAATGTGTTTGAAATAAGCAGACTGCTCATAACCAGGGTTAATTTTTTTACTTTAAATATGGTCAGAAAAATCTCACCTACAAATATCATCATAGATATCAGCACAACTACGCCACCATAAGGCAGTAATGCAGGCAAATACAAAAATCCAAAGACCATAAGCACTGTACCGACAAGCAACAAAGGCCAAATTGCATAAAACAGTTCTACCCCAAAATGCCCCACTTCAAGTACAACAGGTACCAGTTGTGCCATTGCACCGAAAATCACCATCATGACAAAACCCAATAAAAAAAGATGCGTGAAAGCTATCATATCCGGGTTTACAAAAGAAAGATTTGCAGCATCAAATGAAAACAGATAGGCGGATGCAAAAAAATAAAACAGACTCCCTATGAGAAAAAAAGGAGCTATTAATTTAAACGGCGGTGCAAAGTCCTGAGATATTTTTGTCATTGCTTAACTCAACCACTGCAACTTGTTTGTGTTAAATCAGATTCTGTCGCAGCATCTTTGTTGTATGAAAAGATGACTTTCACCAAGCCGTCATCCAACTCTTCTATACTGTACTTCACATCATCTTCAAGTTTTGCAAAGAGTCCTCCCGGTGTTTTGTGATTTATCATAACCAGGGTATCATTTGTTCCTTTTATAAGAGCCAAACCTGCCATTGCATTGACCATCGGATGAGGAGGAC
>JALSKR010000220.1 GCA_026988735.1 Sulfurimonas sp. | reverse complement strand
CTTTCAAATGCTGCAGAAGCAGGATAGGGAATACCTTCAAAAACTGCCATTTCGGCCACCATATTTTTCGGTCTGAACCTGTGTATGACTATTTCATTGTTTTTGGGATCAATTTTATAGATTTTGACGATACCTTCAAGTACCATCGTCAGGTGCTGTGCTTCTTCTTTTTCATAAAAAAGAATTTCACCCTGGGAAAAATGCCTTTTTCTTGATATTGAAAGTAACAACTTCAACTCTGCCTCATTTAAATTTTCAAAGAAAACAATACTTTTTAAATCATCTACTGTTAACATCATCTGACCTGCCCGCTTCCGTAAATTTTATATTTGTACGTTGTCAGTCCTTCTATCCCCATTGGTCCCCGTGCATGAAGCTTGTTTGTACTGATTCCGACTTCCGCACCAAAGCCAAAAGCCCCTCCGTCTGTAAAGCGTGTCGAAGCATTGACATAAACCGCAGCTGCATCAATGTTATTTAAAAATATTTCCGCAGTAGTAATATTTTCAGTAACAATAGCCTCTGAATGCCCTGAACCAAATTTTACAATATGCTCAATTGCTCCCTCAACACCATCAACAATCTTGATATTTAAAATATTTGCCAAATATTCAGTGTCATAATCTTCATCTGTAGCATTTGCAACATCAATTATTTCCTGTGTTTGTCCGCATCCTTTGAGTGCTGTGCCTGCAATGTCAAAAGCCTCTTGTAACAACGGAAGTGTCTCTTTTGCAATTTCCTTATCAACAAGCAATGTCTCCATTGCATTACAGACACCCGGTCGTTGCACTTTTGCATTCAATGCAATTTTTATAGCACTCTCAATATTTGCATCTTTGTCTATGTAGGTATGGCACTGCCCTTTGTCATGTTTGACAACACTTACTGTTGCATTTTCACTGACAAACTTTATAAGCCCCGCTCCTCCGCGAGGAATAATCAAATCTACATATTTGTCCATTTTAATCAGTTTAGCCACACCTTCGCGTGAACTGTCAGGAATCAAAGATATAAGAGATGTCGGCAAATCATGGTTCTCCAAAACAGCTTTTAAAACTTTTGCAATTGCTTTGTTTGAACGCTCTGCCTCTTTGCCGCCTTTGAGAACACAGACATTCGAGCTTTTAAAACAAAGTGCAGCTGTATCGCTTGTCACATTAGGGCGTGATTCATAAATTATACCGATAACACCGATAGGAATGCTCACCTTCTCAATTTTGAGCCCGTCTTCAGTCAGCCATCCATCAAGTACACGCCCTACAGGTTCTTTGAGTGCAGCTATCTCTTCTACAGCCTTTGCCATAGATTCGATTCTTTCTTCATCCAAAAAAAGTCTGTCCATCAATGCAGAACTTAATTTGTTCTTCTCACCTTCAAGCATGTCAATAGCATTTGCTTCTATAAGGTCCATAGTATTTGCACGTAAAGCATTTGCCATTTCATGTAGTATTTTGTTTTTATCACGACCGCTTAGGCTGTTAAATACCCTGCTTGCAGTTTTTGCTTCTTTTAAAAATTGTTCCATATTCCCCACCCATTTTTTAGACTTTATTTTAATAATGTTATACTACCATAAAACATTTAGGACTTGTATGAAAACAATTACATTTATCGGAAATGGCAATATGGCACTCAGTATTGCCAAAGGTTTAAAAGACAGCTATACCATAGAAGTTGTCGGGCGTGATATGAAAAAACTGCAAAAGTTTGAACAAGAACTTGGTACAGAGATACAAAAACACATCCTTAAAAATTTTGATATCACACAAAAGTCTCTTATACTTTGTGTAAAACCTGCAAATATTGAAGAAGTTGCACCCAAACTGCAGGGTAAAGCGGAAATTTTATACTCTGTTTTGGCAGGAACATCTATAGAAAAACTAAAAACAAACTTCAATACAAATGCCGTTGTAAGAACTATGCCAAACCTTGCGGCCAGTGTTGGAAAATCCATGACAACACTGACAGGTGATACTTCCTATAAAGAAGAAGCACAAAAACTGTTTAGTGCAATCGGATCAACAAGATGGCTCAGCAGTGAAAAAGAGATAGACATAGCAACAGCACTTGCGGGCAGCGGTCCTGCCTATCTTGCACTTATCGCAGAGTCTTTAAGCGATGGAGCAGTGAAACAGGGACTCAAACGAGAAGATGCTATGGCTGTTATGCGCGGTTTGTTTGACGGTTTTGGAAAACTTATCCAGGAAATACACCCTGCACTGCTTAAAGACGGTGTTATGAGCCCGGGAGGAACTACTGCAGCAGGTTACGCAGCACTTGAAAAAGGAAATGTCCGCAATGCCTGCATCGAAGCAATAGAAAAAGCATATAAAAAAGCAGTTGAGCTGTAACGCTTGGCTGCTTTAATAATACTCTTCTTCTGATTCATACGTCAAATACAAAATCATAATCCAGATTAGCAGACAGACAGATACTATTTCATATCCTATCAGCCAAACTACAGGAAATGCATCAAGATTCAGCAATTGAAAGCTTTCCCAACTTGCATTTGCTATAAACAAAAATAAAAACAAAGCCCCGACCGTATAGGGAATACCGACAAAATAGAGTATATATGCAACGAATTCCCATTGCTCAGGAATAAACAAATAATCTTTAAAATCGACTTTTTGAGAACCAAAACTTGTACTCTTTTTAGCTGTTTTAGTTTTTCTTCCATGCAAAGATTTTGCACGCCTTTCATTCAGAATTAGCTGATTGTAATAAAGCATATTCCGTTTTTGCTTTAACTTGTCTTCAGTTGTTTCATTCATACTTTTTCCTATTAAAGTTATTTTACATCTTTAATAGTTAATAGCAACTTAAACCGTTAATTATAATTATTTAGCGCTTTTTAAAAAATGTTATAAAAATTTGAGTATCTCTTCTTCTATTTCCTCTTTTTCAATAACTGTTTTTTGCACTACAGGCTTTGTAAACAATTCTTTTATCATCTTTGGAATTTCAAGATTTGCCACCCTTGATATTGATTCTAATGCATCAATATCCTTTATATCAGTCTCTCCCGTCAATGCATTTGCAATCACCGGAGAAAATTTCGTCCACTCAGCCGTCGAGTATGCAATAGTCTTTATTTCAGGTTTTGAACATGTTTCATAGGATTTCATACATGTAGCCGTATGCGGATCCATCAGATAGTTATATTTTTCAAAAGTCTCTTTGATGTATCTCTTACCCTCTTCTCCTGTACAAAAATCAGCATCAAAACACTCACGAAGCCTTGTAAGCTCATCTTCTGTTAATTCATAAAAGTTATTTTCTTCAAGATTTTGCATTAACTCTTTTGTTCTTTCTTCTCCAAACAAATCAAACAAAACTCTCTCAACATTGGATGACTTTAAAATATCCATTGCAGGTGATGTTGTACCAACAACTTCACAGTTTCGCAAATCATACTTTCCGTCACGAATCAGGCGCGTAAGCACATTATTTTCATTGGATGAAATAATGATTTTTTCAACAGGCAGACCCATTTTCCAGGCATAATACCCACCAAGCGCATTGCCGAAGTTCCCACTTGGAACATTCAAATAAACTTTTTCACCAAGTGTAACAGCATTTTGACGAACCAGCTCCAGATAAGAGTGAATATGATAAATAATCTGAAATATAATACGTCCAAAATTGACTGAATTTGCTGCTGAGAGTTTAGTATCTTTTTTTTGCAGTGCCTCTTTAAAACTTTGTGAAGCCAGCAAACGTTTCAAAGCACTCTGTGCATCATCAAAAACACCGTTTATCCCGATAACTTTTAAGTTTGGTGCATCTTCTGTCACCATCTGCAGACGCTGCACATCACTTGTTCCGCCATCCGGGTACAGACATGCCACTTTGACATTTGCACGGTTTTTAAAAGTTTCAAGTGCCGCAGGACCGGTATCTCCACTTGTTGCAGCCAAAATCAAATAGTTCTCATTTAGTCTTTGCGCAATTGAAGAGAGAACTACACCAAAGGGTTGCAGTGCCATATCTTTAAATGCGCGGGTAGGACCGTGATACAATTCACTAATGTAGAGGTTTTCTTTGACTTTTACAACAGGTACAGGGTTTGAAGCGTCATCAAATCTATCATACAGACTCAGTGCTTCATCAAGCACTTCTTTCTCTATATCTATTTCAAAACGGCTCAACATATCTACTGCCAACTCTTTATAAGAAGAATTAACATGCTTTTGTAAAAACTCTTCTCCCAGGGCAGGAAGTTTTTGCGGAACATACAAACCGCCAAAAGATGCTATAGGACTCAAAATTGCCTCTGAAAAGGTAACCGTTTGCGGCTTGTTTTTATCTGCGCCGCGTGTTTGAATAAAGTTCATATTTTTTCTCTGTTTTTTATTTTTGCAATTATATCAAAATCTATTGAAATAAACGTATTGGATTGATATGATTTGTTTTTTGTGTTACTTCAAAAACAAGTTCATCTTTGACTCTGCCGATCGTTGCACCTTTGGCAATCTTTTTGCCTTTTTTGACATTTGGTGCTATCTGTGAAAGATTTGCATAAATTGTATGCAGTCCGTGTTTGTGTTCTACAATTACAATATTATTTAAAACCGCTGTTTTTGCCGCATAAATCACTTTACCGTTAAAAACAGTTTTCACCTTTGCATTAGGATACTTTGGTTTCAAAGAGATAGATTCATTAAATATTTTTATACCATAAATAGGGTCTGTGTAGGTACCGTATTTTTTTGTAATTGTATAAGCATTGAGCGGAGCAATCGTTTTTCGTCCTCTGTACCTTATTGTCTTTATTGCCTGATAACTGCTGCCGTGTTTTTTTACTTTTGGCAGGTTTTTTCCAAGCTCATTTTGACGTTTTGCAAAGGCCAGTTTTCTCATCTTTTCTTCTTTGGCTCTTTTAATCTCATCTATTTTTATAAGATTGAGTTTAGAAAGCGTTCTTTTTAAAGCATTTTGCCTTCTTATAAGACTTTTTAACTCTTTTTTGTAGGACTCTTTTGCCAAAGTCAGTTTTTTTAACGCTTTTTTGTTCTCTTTTTTTCTTCGGATTACTTCTTTTCTTTTTTGATCTATATTTGCAATTGCCACTTCAAGTGAACTTACATGTAAACTGATTAAATCTATATTTTTTTCATTTTCAAAAAATTTTCTGCTTAAAAGTTTTGCTTTTTCTTTTGAAGCTTTCAGCATGCCTTTTAAAACTTCAAACTCCATAATAGCCTCTTCGTTTTCCGGATACTCTTTTTCCAGGACAACTGACAAAGAGACAGTTTTGGCTATCACAAAAATCAGATCCTCTTCAAGTTTTTGCCTTTTTTTTTGAAGTGCTTCCTGGGATTTTTTTAGAATTTTCAGCTGTTGTACATTTTCACTGTGACTGCTCTCTTTAAGAGAAAGCTCTTTTTCTAACTTTTTGAGATAAAGCGTTTTTTTTGCCAACTCTGTTTTTTGCTTGATGATGGCTTTTGCCGTCTGTGCCATTTTGGCATTGAGTACAGAGTAGTTCTTCGTATATGACTTCAGCGCAGAACTTGTTTTGTTTATTTTTTTATCTATTGCTGTCGCACCAAACAAAGCACTGCTACATGTAAAGAGTAAAAGAAAGAATACAGCTCTCATCAGACCTCTTCTTTGTGCCCTAAAACTATAAAACTTGCCAGTAAAATAGAGACTGTCATAGAAACGCCAAGCATAATCATTGAATCATAAACTCTGTCAAAAATCACAATAGATATACCTATGTTTGCAAACTGTTCTTTTACCCACGGGCTCGATGAAAAATAGGAAAAAATTACAAATGAAACAGCAAAGGCTATAAATGCATCAACAATGGAAAGTCGGAACAGAACTGCTGAACGCAGCCATGTAGGCGCACCGAACAATCCCATTATATTCATTCTTTCATTGTGCTTAAACTGCCATATACGAAGCTCTTTAAATATAAGAAGTATTGTAACAAGCAAAATAGATATTGCCAAAACAGATATGACATTTTTAAAAAGTAACAGAAGCTTGTAGGTTGTGTCATGTGTATTTGAAAAAGTTTCCACTTTTGTAATATACGGGTACGCTAAAAGCTCTTTTTTTATTTTTTGCAACTCAGCAGGTGTCGGATATCTTTTTAATTTAAATTTATAAAATTTTGGCAGTGTTATTTTCAACAGTTCTATATTTTTCTTACTTATTCCAGTGTTGAGTTTTTTAATTATCCCATCAGGTGAAAGCTGCTCGACAGAAGAGAGTGCTGTTATTTTATTGGTCAACTCTTTTGGCTGCAATGTTTTTTGACTTACGACCACAAGTGAATAATTTTTTGCCAGATTCTCTTTATAGGCATTTATAGATCTGTCTACTATAGTAAAAATCTGCAATGAAAAAAGTATACTTACAAGAGCAATTACAAGAGATATATGGTTTTTAAATGACTTCATGTACCTCTCCGAATTCTATATGATAGTGCTTGTAATCAACCTTCATTGTTTCAGGAATATGGTGTGTTACCACAATCACAGTGGTTTTAAGCTGTTCATTTGCACCCTCTAAAAGATTCCAGATCAGCTGTGAAGAGTAATCATCAAGATTGCCTGTCGGCTCATCAGCAAGTATCAAAATAGGATTATGCGCCAAGGCTCTTGCCATTGCTACACGCTGTTGCTCTCCACCGCTGAGTTCCAAGGGATACTTTCCCACTTGATGCTGCAGTCTTACATGTTTGAGAAGAGAGTCAACCTGACTCTGTGTGATACTTTTTTCATAGCCGTTTATAATCAGCGGCAGCATAATGTTTTTTTCTATTGTCCACTCTTTTACAAGTTTATAGTCTTGAAAAACAATACCAAGATGCTTTCGCAAAAAGTTCAGTTTTGCATTTGAAACACCTTTGAGTTCAACACCTCCGACAACAAGACTTCCCTCAATGGGCTTGAGCACACCATAGAGTGACTTTAGAAGTGTTGATTTTCCGCTACCGCTTGCTCCGGTTATAAAAACAAAACTTCCTGAGTCTATAGAAAAATTTGCTTTGTTTATAATCGTTTCATCTTTGGAGTAAGCAAGAGAGAGGTTCTGTGCAATAATAACTTTATCCATGTAACACCTTGTCCAGTTCTTTATGTGCTTTGAGATTACTGCGTGATTTTAAGGGGCACTCAGGATAGTAGCTAATTTCTTCATTATTCATAATAAGATACAAATGTTCCGGTCTGTCAAAACTCCCCATTGACAAACGCAGCATAACCCCTTCTTTGAGTCTGTATACCCGTTCAAAATGTATAAAGCCACCTTCAAAACGAAAAGTCTTGTTATGCAGTGCAATGATTTCTTCCACACCCAGGCCAGGTTTTGTAAAAGTAAAATCACCTTCAATAGCCAACTCTTGAGAAAATTCATCATTTATCATTGTCACATCATAAATATTTTTTTCCATTTTTTTCCATCTGTCTTCGTATTTTGAACTGATGGCAATGTCTTTGTTTTTATTAATTTGCAGTGTTGTTTTGTCAAAGGCTATAAAGGTTTCATAAGAGTAGGCATAATAATTTTCACTGTCTGTTCTGAGCTCCAAAGTGCCACCAACCTTCAATACACGACGGGCCTCTTTGATAAAAGAGGTTGAGATAACTCTGCGATGCGGTTTTTTATCCCACGGAACAGGAAAATGCACATAAATAGCACCGACGATATTTGAAGGAACAAGTTCCATAAAAAGCCTCGCATCATAATCAAGTACAAGTAAATTATCTAACTTTTGTATAACGCTCTGTTTGAGTACCTGTTCTATGGAAGGACGATGAATCTCCAACCCTATAAAAAGTACATCAGGATTTTTTGCTGCCTGGTGCAACAAATGCCGTCCCGAACCAAAGCCTACTTCAATGCGCACCTCTTTGTCCTGTGGAAATTCATTGGCAAAATACTCTATTTTTTTGAGTGCCGTCACTTCCTGAAGATGTATATTTTTTTGTGCCTCTGGCACATTGGATTTGATTACATGTAACCCTGCAGCTTTCGCATATGCCAAAAGTGCTTTATGCACATTGTGTATGGAAGCGGGGCGCGTAAGCTTGTCAGTTTTAAGCAGACTCCTGTTCTCTTCTTCTTTCACCAAAAGAAAAAAATCTTCACCTTCTACTGTTGTTGCAATGAGCTTTTCATCAGTATGCAGGGCATTTGATGCAATAAAATTAAAACTTACCTCATCACAAACCTTTGGAAAATCAATCTGTTTAAATTTTTCTATATGTAAATGTGGCATTAAATCTCGTTTAAATCTAAATCTTTTACAGGAGTCACTCTCTCCTGTGTGCTGTCTGTGTTTTTTATGTAATTTTTGACATGAACCTTTTTCACCGGCGCACTCTTTTCTCCATCAACTACCTTGGTAAAGGCACCAACTTTTATTTTGACTTCAGTGCTTGGTTTTGAAACTATCCCATTTTCATCTATGCCGTAAACAGTATAGGCATACGTACTGTCCGCAGTAATGTTTGTATCAAGAAATCTGTTTGTATGAATATTTTTGTACTCTTTTTTTGTCTCTTTAAACCAGTCTGTCTGGCGCTTTCGGACAATTGTATAAGATTTAATTCTTGCGTCTGTAGTTTTCCAGGAAAGTTCTACTCCTGAATCAGTAAGCTTTATTCCCGTAATGACAGGAGCATCTGGTTTTGGCAGTGTCATCCCCATAACGGTATTTTCATCATGTTCACTTTCAAGTCCGTCTTTGTCTACAACACTGACTCTGTAAAAATAAACCTGCCCGTCTTTGTTTATATGATCTGCAAAGCTGTTGTTATACAGTTTTGCTATCAGTTCAAAAGAGCTGTCTATATCTTTGGCTCTGTATAAATAATACTGATGAAAATCTTTTTGTTTTGAAGCAGACCAGCTGATTTTTATCATTTTTGGT
>JALSKR010000219.1 GCA_026988735.1 Sulfurimonas sp. | reverse complement strand
AGTTGAGTCCTATGACATGGCGTGCCATGATGTTTTCAGGCATAAGCTGGTAAATTGTTCCGTCACGGTCAATCAAAAAATGAGCTGAGACATTTAATGCTGAGGCTTTTGCTATGTCGGCTCTGTCGCTAAGTAATTTTTGCGGATACAATCGTTGAAAACTTTTGTTCAAATCCATAACAGCCGTCCAATGCAAAACAATTATTTTGGGTTGTATCTGAATGCTCTTTACATGTAAACCATAATGCTTTGCAATGTAGGCATGCGTCATTGCCTTACGCTCTTTGTCAAAAAGAATCGGCTTTTGGATGATGTGGTTCTTTACATGTAAACCTGCGATACGTTTGTTCGCTTCTTGAATGCGTTGGAGTGGAATTTTTTTATTCTTCACCTGTTGAAAGATGGTCTCAACTATCTCTTTTGTGGAGTTGTGTGCGAGCTGATTGCCAAAGAGTAAAATGTCTACACCGCTGTTGATAGCCAAAGTCACGGCATCTTTGAGCGAATAATTTGCCGAGATTGCCTTCATCTGCATGTCATCGCTGATGATGACGCCCCTGAAGTGCAGAGTATTGCGTAAAAGTTCTGTATTTATTTTATAAGAGAGTGTTGCTGGATATTTCTCGTCCAAATGGGCATTAAAGACATGTGCTGTCATAATCGCATCGGCTTTATGGGCGTTGATGAGCAGTCTATAGGGTTCTAACTCTTTTTCCTGCCATGTATCTGTAATGTCAACAAAGCCTTTATGCGAATCACCCAAAGAGGAACCGTGCCCGGGAAAATGTTTTAAAACAGAGATGATATTGTGTTGTGTTTGAGCATCTATCATAGTTTGGGCATATTTTACAACTTCTTTCGGATTGCTTCCGTATGAGCGTTCCAAGCCTACTATGACTTTGTTTTGTGGGTTTAGATTTAAATCAACGACAGGAGCAAAGTTGACATTGATACCGTTGTTTTGTAGCATTGTCGCCTGTGAATCATAAATTTGTTTTGCTTTTTTTAAAGGCATACACGAAACGGCAGCAGCAGAGGGAATCTCTAAAAAACCGTATTGTGGCTTGAGCCTGGCAACCTTGCCGCCCTCCTGGTCGACAGCTATAAAAAGCGGTTTTTTTGCAAAATAGTGTAAATGCCGGGTAAGTTTTTTTAGCTGATAGGGTGAGAGGATGTTTTTAACTCTTTGTTTGTCTGTATAAAACCGGTCAAAAAGAATCACGCCGCCCAAGTCATATTTTTGCATATCAAAGACTATTTGTGAAGTCGGTTCTACAAAGCTTTCATCAAAACCGACAATGAGCATGCGACCTATCATTTTTTTGAGTTGTACATCTGTTGGCTGGGTAGCATAGAGTGCTGCAAAAAGAGTAAAAAAGAGTAAAATTGCTTTCATTATAAGTAATCCTAATTTAGATATGCTTTTGCAATACTCTATTTATAGCATCAATAACATTAAATAAAAGTGATTTTGTATTTTCTTTTGTAATTGTGTTGGGCTCAAA
>JALSKR010000218.1 GCA_026988735.1 Sulfurimonas sp. | reverse complement strand
CACAAAAAGGGGTGAAAATAGGCTGGGGTGAGTATATGAAAGTAGGGCTTGTGGTAACACCGCCTGTTTTATTTGTCGCACTTTTGGGATTAATTTAAGTTTTTTTTATTTAAAGACGATATAATGAGTATGTTAAATTAATCCAAGGAAGAAGTATGAAAAGAAGCGGTTTTACTCTTATAGAGTTAATCTTCGTAATTGTAATTATAGGTGTTTTGGCAGCAGTGGCTGTTCCGAAGTTTAAGAACTTGAAGCAGAGTGCAGAAGCGAACAATATCATTAAAGTGACAACTGACATGGCAAGTGCGGGTGCATCAACAGCTGTTAATCAAAGAGATTTGGAAGATAATGCAACATATGCACTACAAGATTTAGTAAATCTTAATGGTAAAAATTGGATTTGGGTAGATGTTAATACAACGCAATATCAGGATCCAAATAACAATAATGCGGTAGTTGCAGAAATTAAAATGACTGATAACTCCACTATTACCTATGGTGTTGATTGTAATCAACTTGGTGATGCTCAAACAAAAGCAAAATGTGCTAAATTGAATGATAACAATAGCACAACAGCACATACTATAACGTTTTAATTTTTGATTAAAAGAAGAAGAGCAAAAACTCTTCTTCTAAAATAAGGATTTATTTGAAAAAAGCATTCACACTTATAGAACTAATTTTTGTTATTGTAATCATCGGTGTTTTAGCTGCAGTTGCCATACCAAAATTTAGTCACCTCTCTTCCAATGCCAAAATCTCTTCGGAGATGGCAACGGCTGCTACAGTACAGTCTTCACTTGATGACATTCATGCAGAGTGGATTACGGCGGAGGGTGCATTTACCTGGGGAAACGGTAACAGTATTGACTGTAACAACGGCAGTGATGCTCTTTTTGACTGCGACAACGGATACCCTAAAAAACTGGGTGAGTGTGCTGCGAGCAATTCGAAAGCCTTTAAGTACCTTTTGAAAAATCCGGCAAGTGTGGATGCCAAATGGAGCTGCAGCGCAAACAACGACTATCACGGTCCTGCATCAAGTACCAACAGCGGTATCGGTGAAAACGGCAGCGATAAACCCGACAGTACTGACCATTGGGAATACAATGATGTCAATGGAACTTTTACACTGATAGAAGGCTAAGCCTTTTATAAATTTGACATCCTGTTTATAATCCACAAAGCAAATCCAAGTATAAATGCACTCACAATCGCAATACCGATACTTCCTGTTTCTATATCCATTTATTTCTCCTTTAGTTTGCCATATCGACCATATTCCACATCGGCAGGAAAATTCCAAGTGCCAGCATCATAACAAATCCTGCAATGGCTCCGAGCAGTATAGGTTCTATGAGTGTAGCAATATTGTCAACAATATAGCTAAATCTGTCTTTGTAAATCTTGACAACTTTTTGCAGCATCTTTTCTAAACCACCGCCGGTTTCTCCTGCTTTTATCATCTCGACAACCATATTTTCAAACAGTTCTGTCTCTTCAAAACCCTGGTTCAGACTTTTTCCCTCTTCAATAGCGCTCGCAATTCTGTCGACTTTTTGTTTGATGTATACATTGTCTATAATTCCCGAGGCTATGCGCAGAGCTTCAAGCATGGGAATCCCCGCTTTTACAAGAACACTGAAGACATATACAAAACGACTGATCATTGCAAAAAAGGTTGCTTTGCCGATAATGTAAATTTTGAGTATCAGTTTATCCAAAAACATGTGTACTTTTTCATTGTGTTTATAGAAATAAGAAATTGTAACTGCCAACAATACAGCGCCGCTAAGGATATAAGGGCCATATACACGCAGAGCATATTCCAGCCAGAGTAAAAATTTTGTAGGCAGAGGCAACTCCATCTGTGAACTTTCAAAGATGGATTTAAACTGTGGAATAACAAAAATGGTCACAACACTGAATGCAATTCCCATGGCTGTAACGATGACAAGCGGATAGCGTGTAGCTTTTTTGAACTTTTTTCTGTTATCCAAAATATCCTGCAGTATATCGGTGAGATGTGTGAGTGATTCGGCTATTTGACCTGTCTCTTCGCCGAGTTGAATCATGGCAACGGTTAAACTACCAAGCTGTTTTTGAAACGGAAGCACTGCGGCATAAAAACCTTTTCCGCTTTCTATATCATTTAAAACTTTCTCAAAAATTGCTTTGAGGGCTTTGTCTTGCTGGTGTTTTGTCACTTCAGAGAGTGTATAGTTCAGAGGAAGTCCTGCATCAAGCATAATTGCCATCTGATCAAGAAGGGCTATAAGCCTTTCCTGGTCAACTTTATTTTTACCGACAGGGTCGTTATACTTTGCCAAAAGTTCTTGAAATGACTTTTCAAGTGGTTTCGAAGTCTCCTGTATTTTTACGAGAACACCGAGTTCCATTTCAAAAAACTTCTCCATCGCTTCGATTTTGTTTGCTGCTTCGAGGACAATGGAGGAACGTTTTTTTCCAAATTTGTACTCAATTTTAAAATATTTCACCCTAATGTTCCTTGGTTACACGCAGTACTTCTGCAATAGTTGTTATTCCTTTGAGCACCTTGTTCATCCCGTCATAAATCATCGGCTTGTATTTTCCCTGTTTTTGTGCGTATTCGGTTAAAACAATCTTGTTTGTATTTTCCGATATAAGTTTGGCACTCTCCTCATCAAGAACAAAAATTTCTGAAATCATGGTTCTGTTGAAGTAGCCTGTAAAATCACATTTGGAACAGCCTTTGCCCTCATAGACCACAGCATCGGGTTGGATGTATTTTTCTACTTTAGGAAGTTGGGATTTTTGTATTTTTACTTCATGTTTACAATAGGGACAAATTTTTCGTACAAGTCTCTGTCCGACAACACCGATGAGAGAATCTGAAATCAGGTAGGGTTTTAAACCCATCTGTACCATTCTCGGTATCGCTCCGGGTGCATCATTGGTATGCAGAGTTGAGAGAACCAAATGTCCGGTAAGTGCAGCCTGAGAAGCGGCATCGAGTGTTTCACTGTCGCGAATCTCCCCGATGAGTATAATATCCGGATCCTGTCGTAAAAAAGATTTTATTGCTCTTGCAAAAGTCAGTCCTGTCTTTTCATTGACCTGGATTTGTTGCACGAGGGGCAGTCTGTACTCTACCGGATCTTCCGCAGTCATTACTTTGTTTGAGATACTTTTTATCTCATTGAGCGCCGCATACAGAGTAGTTGTTTTACCCGAACCGGTAGGTCCTGTAATGAGCAGGATACCATGAGGAGAGGTTATCAGGTCATTAAATGCTTCAAGATTTTCATCTGCAAATCCCAAATCTTCGAGTTTCAAAAGTACTTTTTCTCTGTCAAGTATCCTCATAACGATAGACTCTCCAAAAATTGTCGGAGTGGTGGAGAGTCTAAAGTCATAGGCTTTGTCAAAAAGGTGTAATGAAAACCTTCCATCCTGAGGTACCCGTTTTTCGGATATGTCAATATTCCCCAAAAGTTTAATACGAGAAGAGATGGCATGGTAAATTTCCATATCAAAGATGAAGTTTTCAAACAAAACACCGTCTATGCGGGAGCGCACTATCATTCGGTCATTGTCTTCGGGTTCTATGTGAATGTCACTGGCTCTTTTTGCAATGGCATCACTGATAAGCAGACGAATAAGACGCATAACAGCACTGTCTTCGCCCTCTTTTTTTAATCCCTCAGTTTGTAACTCTTTTTTTACTTCATCTATAAGTACTTTGGTTTTTTTAAGGGTTTCTATCCTTTTGAATATAACATTGATGTCATCTTCATAGGCTAGAGAGATTTTTATGGGTTTAACAGATATGCTTCTTTCAAGATTTTCCAAAGCATCGTAGTTGAGAGGATCACTGGTTGCTATATAGATGAAATCCTCATCTTCTTTAAAAGGGATGGCATATGCGGCTTTTAATAAATTTATCGGATATTTTGCAACAATTTTTTCAAAATCAATTTTTTCGCCAAAAAGGTCGACAAAAGGAGTTTTGAGTTGTGTTGCGAGCATCTTGAGCAACTCTTTTTGTGAAATATATCCTTCGTCAATAAAAATTTCACCGAGTTTTTTTGTAAAGTTAAGCTCTTTTTGTTTTTCCAAAGCAGATTCAAGCTGCTCCTGGGTTATATAACCTTTTTCAATAAGCAGGTCACCGAGTCTGATTTTTTTATTTATCATTGCGTGTGCTCCCATTGTTTCAACAAGTTTTCTACTGCATCTGAATTTTCATACTGTAGATATATATGCAATAATTGTTTTGCTTTGGTATCCTGATGCAGTGCATAGAGCGATTTTGCATAAATTATCCAGGACTCCGCATCACTTTTGTTCAGTTGGTTTGCTTTTTTTGCCCAAATGATAGCTTTTTTATAGTCGCCTTTTTTGTAATAGTTACGTGCTATGACAAGGGCTACGGCATAGTTTGGAGTTTGGGCAAACCTTTTTTGCAACTCCTGTGTATCAGCATTTTGTACTTTGATTATAGGCAGAACAGTCTCTTGCACAGTTTCTTTAATTTTTTCTTCTTCTACCACTGCTTCTTGCTGCACGGCATCGTTGTTTTGTGTCCGGATAATATAGTCTATATTTTTTCTTTTTGCCAGTTCTATATATGGATCAAGCTTTTTAAGAGTGTCTGATTCATTACATGTAAGATGTATATAAACAGCAGATTGCTGCAGTTTGCAATTACTAAAACCAAGAGTCTCCAGATGTTTTTTTTCTTTTTTGATTCTGTTTATGTATCGTGGAGATGCTACTAGAAACTGCAAAGAGTATTTTTTTGCTTTTGTTGCAATTTTTTTTGACTCTTCTATGACAACAGGGCGTTTTTTTTCTTTTGTAACTGTTGTTTTTTTTGTTTCTTTTTTCACTGGCGGATTTTTTACGGGTAGGTTTTTTACGGGTAGGTTTTTCACGGGTGGATTTTTCACGGTATGGCTGGCTGTTATGGTTTTGTTTTCATTGCCTGTTTTTGTATCAGTAAGATTATTTGTACGGTTGTAAAAATAAAAAGCCAGGACTAGGAAAAGAATCAAAATCAACAGATATTTCAAATTTTTTTTAATTGTATATATTTTACAACGTTTTTGGAGGTCATCAAAGTTATGCATTAATCAGTCCTGTGTCAATTGCCGCCATTGTCAAAATACATTTGTTAAAGTTTTTGTAGCGTTGTTTATCATTTTTCTGTGCATAATCAATGAGTAAAAAAGAGGTAAAGAGAAGTTTTTTGAGTACGCGCATATTGCCTTTACTCAGTTTGTATATAGTCTTTATGTGTTTTTTTGTAATTTCACCGGCAAGCATAGTGGCATTTTTGTTTTGCAGTTCTGTAAAAATATACTCCTTACACTCCTGTATTGAAATATTTTGCAGTTGCAATACTTTGTGTGGTCTCGAAGCAAACTGGGGTTCTTTGAGTATTTTTTTTGATTCATGTTCATGCATGGCAAGGATAAACCAAAAAGCTTTGGAATCTGCCAATATCCGAATAATCTCAATCATATCTTTAGAAAGCAACTGTGCTTCATCAAGCACTACTATGTAATTTGAGTTTTGGTACAAAGAGATAACCTGCTTGATGAGCTCTTCGAGGGAGTAGTTGGCAACTTCTGTCTGTGTTTTTTGAATTAAAATTTTTACAAAATCTATAGGTTCTAAAAAAGGAATGTCAAATTTGATAATGTCATAAGAAAACTGCTCTTCGATGTAATTCAAAAAAGCACTTTTGCCTACGCCTGGTTCGCCTGTTAAAAAAAGCAGCTGTTTTGTATTGTTGTTTAAGATACTCTCTATCGTGTTTTTTATGTGAAGCACTTCACTGTTTTGATGGTAGTGTTCAGAACTGTTTTGTTCTTCAAAACACTGGGCAAGCTCTAGATAATTCATTTCACAAACCTATCCGTTTGTGACATTTTTGTCAAAAGTCGATTGAAAAAAGGGATCTTTGAGATCAATGTCTCTTAGTGTCGGCATAGCTTTTGTAGTCACAACATGTGGCTGTATGATAATAAACATCTCTGTTTTTTGTTTTATCTTCTCTTTGTAGTTAAAGAGAGAACCAAAAAAAGGAATGTCTCCAAGCAGAGGTACTTTTACAGAAGTACCACCTTTTGTGATGCTGACAAGTCCACCAATGACTATTTTTTCATTGTTTTTTATGCGTACAATAGAGGTCATCTGTTTTATTTTTGTATCGGGCGGAATCTCCCGTGTAGCACTTGCAGAGGTGCTGGTTGTGGAAGTATTGTCTGCGAGTTTGGAGACTACAGGGTTTATTTTCATAATGATTTCATTATTTTCACTGACTTCAGGAATAACATAAAGCGTAACACCTATAAATGTAGAACCGACAGAAAAAGTATTGGTTCCTGCTGCAGTGCCTCCTGTTGTTGTAACAGAGCCTGTTTGAAATTTATAAGAGAGCTGTTCTCCTACATTGATAACAGCAGGCTGGTTGTTCATCGTGACAACTTTAGGGTTTGAGAGAACTTTGATGTCTCCGTAGGTTTTTAAATATTTTAAAAATTTTGTTGTAGAAAAACTGTAAGCCAGACTGTATGAGGGCCTGTTTAAAAGTGTTGCCCCGGCAGCCCCCGGGTCATTAGTGATACTGCCGCTTAAAGACAAATCAAGTTTACTCCAGTCTATGCCGGTAGAGGAGCTGTCATCATAGGTAAGTTCTATGATTTTGGCTTCTATGGCAACCTGCTTGTGCATTTTTTTCAGTAAAATAGTGAGATACCTGTCTATCTTTTGTAGATTCTTTTTTGTCGTGGTTATGGTTAAAAGAGAAGCATCTTTGTTGATGAAAATTCTTACATTTTCTTTTTTGTGAAACAGCTTTAAGATATTGTTGTGTAGGTTGTCCCAAAAAGTAAATTTTGATTTTGAACGGATGATGGTATAATCATTTGAGGATGAGTTTCCACCGTTTTGCCCTCTGTTGTTTCCACCGGCACCGCCTCCGCCAAAACCGCCACCGCCTCCGCCAAAACCGCCACCGCCTCCGGCAGCTCCTCCTCCGTTTCCGGTCGCATTTGCATTGCCTGCTGCTCCTGTAGTGATAGATTTGCTGCTCTCACTGCTTAATTCACTTAGATAAATATAGTCTATATTGAAAGTTTTTGTCTGCAGATATTGTACTTCCAGGGTGTTTTTTGTAGGCTCATAAGTATAAAAAAGATTTGCTTCGTTAAACAAAAAGTCTAAAAACTGCTTAAAAGTATAATTGTTTATATTGACATAATCAAGTTTTTTGTGCAACATTTTTTTTGATATGTCATCATTAAATACAATAGAGAGTTTACATGTAGAACTTAACTCTTTTAAAATCGAAGCGACTTCTACAGCACTTTTTTGTTTTTGTTTGTATGCGCTGAGTGAAAAGAGCTGGTCTTCACAAACAGTGGCTCCGTAAAGTGTATGGACGAGGAACAGTAAAAGGATTATTTTCATTTTTCTTCTCTTTTTGCTTGTTTTATCTGAATAAGGTGTTTTTTCTGCAAATGCAGTATTTTTATACTGCTGCGGTTTTGCAAAACAATAGATTGTTTATAGATTTTTTTTATTGTATAGCCCTGGATTTTTTCTCCAACGGTATAAAATCTGTTGTTGATAAAGGCACGGTTGTTATAAATAGCACTGAGCACAAAAGATTTGCTTTGTCTTTTGTTAGAAGCGTGTACACGCAGTATTTTTTGGCTTTTATAAAAAGGATCATATTTGACAAGGGGCAAAGAATTAGCCTCTAGAAAAGTAAGAGATATACAGATTAAAAATACTTTTCTCATTTTTCTACTCCGTAAAACTTCACTTCAAAAGAGAAGAGCGGTTTGTCTGTTTCTTGCAAAAAAATGTGCAGATTTTCAACTTTTATAAGCATGGTGCTTTTTTCAACACTGCGTAAAAAAGAGAGCTCGTTTAAAAATCGCCCGCTGGCATTGACATCAATGACTTTTTTTAATTTCAGATTACCTATATAAGGTTTGTTTTCATTGTGCAAAGTGATAGCTTGAATAAGCACACCTTTGTTTAAAGAGTTGTCTAAGAGTTTATCCAAAAACAGACTGATTGACTTTTTGGAGATAAACAAAAAACTTTTTGAATCGAGTTTATGTTGAAAAAAATGCAACTGTTCTCTATCCTGTTCAATTGCTGTTTTATTTTTTACAATCTCTTTTTTCAAGCGAACAATTTTTGCCGAGACTAAGCGCAGAGTCGGCTTGTTTAACTCTTTTTGCAGCGCGTCTGTCTTTTTTCGATTTGTATCAAACTCATCCAGGGTAGAGGAGAGAAACAAAAAGTAAAACAGAGTGAACAATACAAGAGGAATAGCAATATATATACCAGTTTTTGTTCTGGAATCTAAGTTTTCAATCTCTTCAAATTTATCTCTGAGCATATTACCCAACTTCTTTTACACTGATATAGATTTTGCTTTTATAAACGCCGTCTTCATAGGTAATATCTTTCGTCATTACGTTTTTGTACCCAAGTTCTATAAGATCATGCATGAACTTTGAAATGTCACCTCTTCTGTCGGATTGGGAGATAAGTAAAATTTCAAAACTTTTTTCATCTTTTTGAAATATTGATGAGGCACTTAAACGGTATTTTTTCAGCACTTTTAAAACATCATTCATCATTTTTTGCCGTTTAATGCTTATTTGTCCTATCATCGGAATTACTCTGAAAGTTGTGTCGTATACAAATATTTTGTCTTCAAGCTCTTTTTTTACTTTGAGCAGTTGATCATTTTGCTTTTTTATTTTTTTAAAACGAAGCGATAACTTTTCTATCTTTTTTTTCTGCTTTTTTACTTTGCCTTCAAGAATGACAAGTTTGTTATGTTGTGCGTTAAGATAGTAACTGACAAAGATGCCAAGGAGCGCAAGAAAAACAGTTATGACAAGTGTTTCAACAAGATATCGAAAGCCAACATACTCAAAAAGCGGTTTTTTTCTTTCAAGATGTGTCAAATTTACCTGATAAAAATCTGCCCCATTGTGCAGTCCAAAGACATATTCAAGCAGAACAGACAACGAAGGTGTTGCCTGCTCTGTGTGTTGTGTTAAAGGTTTTATGACAGGTTCAAAGCCATAGGGGGAGAAGAAATCTTCTATACCCTCCAGGCTGTGCCCTTCAAAATCTATGAGAACCGTATCTATGCCGGACAATCCGAAAAGACCGCGTTTATGGTTGACAGAGTAGACAATTTTTTCTATGTCTTTTGAAAAAACCTCAACAATTGTATCTAAAATCAATGTCTCTTCAAGTCCGTAGTTCTCACGTTTGAAGCCTTTTTCTTTCAAATACTCTTTGAGTTTGACAAGTTCAAGTCCTGTTCGTTTGGAAATGGCGTTTAAAGAGTTGATAATTCTGTGACCGATATATTTTCCGTTTTGGTATATTGCTCCAAAAGCCTCATCATCACTGATATAGATATATAAATCATTGGATTTTTTTGTTTCTTCTGTTTTGTAAAGTGCTTCGTATGCCAAAAAACGGGGAAAGGTAAAATCCACTACATCTATTTTGTAAGAAAAGTCTGCAATATAGCGGTTGAAATCATCAAGAGAGAGGGCAAATGCCTCGATGAGATATTCATGATCAAGCTCATACTTGATAAAGTCTATGCGATACTCTTTTTGTACATCAAGCCCACCCTCTTTGTACATTCTAAGCTCTGCTTTCATAGCGAGTTCATCATCGCTGAGAGTATTGGCAATTTTAAAAGAAAAAGAGTGAATATATTTTAAAGGAACAGCAAGTGCTGTGAAAAGTTCAGGATTTTTGTTTTTTGTGTCAAAAACAGGTTTTTGTCCATCATAAACAACAGTATGTTCATGATCAAGCAGAACTATCGTGTTTTCAGCCAAAAATTAATCCTATTTCTTTTTATTATAACAAAATATGAATGAGTTTACCTTAAATCACCACTGAAATGGTCAATTGTAATGTTTTTTTCTTCATTGTTGTATCGTAATGTTATCACAATATCAGTTGAAAGCAATGAATTTAGTGTTGTTTTGTTTGCGTCTGTTCCATCGTGCAGGCGTCCGAGTGTGTCAAAGCAGAGAATATTTTCATTTGGCGTTAATGTAAAAGTAGCATGTACCTTATAATGTTGGTCAATTGTTGTCCTTGGAGTAAAAAAATCACTTTGCGCAATGCATCCTATGGAGTAATCCATACTTCCGGACGGATTTCTTTTGTCATAGTTAATCCCTTCATAGCGTGTTGTGTTGAGCTGTAACTCTAAAAAATCACGGTCATTTTGCAGGTAATGTGGTTTAAAGTAGTAAAATCCTGTACCGGACAGGATTCCTATAATGACAATGACAAAAATCAGTTCTATGAGTGTATATGCTTTTTGCTTCATGGTCTTTGCAGGCTCCTTGTTACAATTCTCACAGGAGATATGTAATTTCCTATCTTTTTATTGGTGCTGTTTGTCTGTACTGTGATGTTTATCACAACATATCCGTTAGATTCTTCTGTCTGAATTCTTTTTTTTACACTGTTGCAGTCTGTTCCGGTTGCGCTGTCATAATCATTCCCGTAGAGATAGTATTTTGAGATATTTACATCTGCTGTAAACTTGCCGTCTGCCGAATCAAGGCTAAAGAGTGTGAGACACTCGGTACTTCTGTCTGTTCCCTCAATCTTTAAAATAGTTGTCTCCAAAACGCTTTGAGAAAATATTTCTGCCTGTTCTTTGATGTAGCTGTCGGCAAAATGTTTTGCAGAAATTGAGGTGTACTTGAGTGTCAAAACACTTGCTCCGGCCAAAAGCAGAATGATAAAAATTGCCATTAAAAGGTTAAATCCGCTACGCATTAAAAAACCACCTTCATTTTAGAAAAATGCACCGGGTGTGCGCCACGAATGGGTTTGTTTACATCTAAAAGGATTCGTATCGTATAATCGACTTCACTGAAGTTGAAACCGTCTATGTTTTGCATCAAGACAGAGACATTTCCCACTTTTGAACTGCTCTGTTTGTCGGCACAAAAAGT
>JALSKR010000217.1 GCA_026988735.1 Sulfurimonas sp. | reverse complement strand
TCACCTTTTTCCAAAAGTAAAATACTATCTGCATTTTCAATAGTACTTAAACGGTGTGCTACAACAAAAGTAATCATCTCATCTTTTAAGGCATACAGTGATTTTTGTATCGCCTTTTCACTTTTATTGTCCAGTGCAGAAGTAGCTTCATCTAAGATAAGAATCTCTGGTTTGCTATAGAGTGCGCGTGCCAAAGCAATACGTTGACGCTGTCCACCACTTAAATTTGTGCCAAACTCATCCAATATCGTATCGATGCCATCTTCTAAATTTTCAACAAACTCCCACGCCTCAGCTTTTTTTAATGCTTCTATAGCTTTGTCTCTATCTTGTTCTAAACCATAAGCTACATTGGCAAGGACAGAATCCTGAAAGACAAAAATACGTTGTGTTACAAAAGCGATTTTTTCATGTAAAGAGGTTAAAGTATAAGATGTCAAACTGCGTTCATTCACGCGAATCTCTCCTATATTTGGATCATAAAAGCGTACCAATAGATTAATAAAACTACTTTTCCCTGCACCACTGTCACCTACCAACGCATAAATATTTCCTTTATCTGCTTCAAGGCTAATGTTTTTCAAAGCCATTTCACCATCATAAGCAAGACCAACATGATCAAAAACAATACGCTCAACATTCTCTAAAACATCATTTCCAGATACAATATGGGGATGCACATCAAAAAGTTCTTGCATACGTTCTGTAGCTGCTACCGCATCTTGCATCTTATTGTGAATATTTGCAAGTACTTTTATGGGATCATACAACATAAAAAGTGCTGCGATAAAAGCAAAAAATGTCCCTACGGTTATCACATCGTTTATTACTTCCATCGCACCCACATAAATGGCGATAGCTACTGCCACAGATCCAAATATCTCCAAAGTAGGGCCTGTAAGTGCATTAATCATAATCTGTTTCAAACTGGCTTTAAAAAAACGTAGATTTTCTTTGGTGAACCGTTCATACTCAAATGACTGAGATGAATTGGCTTTTATTACTTCTATGTTGTTAAATATCTCTGTCAGTCTTGCAGTAAGATTTGAAGTACTCTCTTGAGAACGCTTTGAGTACTTTTTCATTTTTTTAGCCAAGATTTGCAATGGAAAAAGTGCCAAAGGCATAATGACAAGAAAATAAAATGCCAATGTTGGGCTTTGGTAAACAATATAGCCAGACAGTGTAAAGATAAGCATCACTTTTATCATTACGGCTGGTAAAAGTACAGAAACGACATTTTGAATACGTGTTAAATCATTGGTGATACGACTAAGCAGTTCTCCACTACGCATTTTGTTGAGATAGGCAATATCTTGATGCATCAGGTGTAGTGTAAGTTTGTCTCTCAATTTTCGTACGACATCATCACCGATGTATGCTGTAAAATACGTTTGCACAAATTTACCCACAGATTTTAGTGCAAATATACCCACAATCATTACAGGAATCCATGCCAACATCTCTTTGTCTTTATGAATAAATATATCATCTAAAATAGGTTTGAGTAAATGT
>JALSKR010000216.1 GCA_026988735.1 Sulfurimonas sp. | reverse complement strand
GCACAAAGTCCTAAAGTCGCTAGTAAAAGAGCTTCAGACTTTTCTTTAATTAAACTCTGTAACTCTTTTTTCATATTTTTACTGACTTGCAGATACTTTTCGTCTTTGATAGTATCGACTTTATATGTTATATAACTATAACTAGCACCAAATAAAATTGCAGCAACTATAATAACAACAAGAATAACTCTTGAACTGTTTTTCATTTATACCTATTTACTTAAACCAAGTTCTGCAAATAATACTTCAAAATATTCACTGATATTTAGAAGTTCTTCCATTAATGTTCCAAAGGCTTTATCTTCTTCTATCCACTCTTCAATTCTTTTAACACTGTCACTTTTTTGACTCTCGTCCAGTTTATCGCTGTTAACAACTGCATCTTTGATTTTTTCTAAATGTTCTTTGTGTTTATGTGCACTCATTTTTATTTCCTTTGTTAATTAATAATTTTCGTATTTTCCGGCTTTTACATCTTCTCTAAGCTGTTGGATCTTTTTTTCCATAATATTTAAAATAATATCTGCCGCCTCTGTATCATCAGCTTCTGGAACATCCCAGTCTGTTATTTTCATATTCATTTTAAACAATAACTCTAACTCTTTTTCAATTTCGGCTTTTCTGACTGCCAATTCTTGTATAACTGCATCTGACATTTTCAATCCTTACTTTTTCTTTTAGTATACATCAAATTTATTAAATTTCTATATACTTTGGAATGAAACTTTTTATTTTCTTGTAAATCTTTTCAAAATCTGTCGAATAGACTCTTGTATGAGCGACAGCAGTAATAAAGTTCGTGTCTCTCTCCCATCTGGGAACAAGGTGCATATGAATATGCTCGGCTATTCCGGCACCCGCTGCCTTGCCCAAATTCATTCCGATATTTACTCCATTGGCACCGAATCCCTCTTTTAAAAGTCGTACACTCTGCTGTGCAAGTTTTGACATACTAAGCCAAACTTCACTGGGTAATTCTTCGAGTTTGTCCGTGTGCATATGGGGAATAATCATAAAATGACCCGGCGTATACGGGTATTTGTTCATTACCATAAAACAGTGTTCATTTCTGTAGAGTACATGTAAAGAGGCATCATCCTGCGGATGTGTACTGATATGGCAGAAAACACAGCCTTGTATTTTCTCCTGTGTAACATATTCATCCCGCCACGGGGCATATAAAATATCGTGCATTTATTCTCCTTTAAAATTATAAATTTGTATGGCAACAGTACTTCAGTGCCGACTTATAGCGATACCATTACAAAAACGCAAAAACCAAATCAGGAAAAGCTACAACCAATCCAAGACCTAAGAGTTGCAGTAATATAAAAGGAATAATGCCTTTGTAAATGTCCATCGTTGTCACACTGTTACCTGCCGCACCTTTTAAAAAGAAGAGCGAAAGCCCAAAAGGCGGGGTTAAAAACGATGCCTGCAGATTCATAGCGATTAGCACACCAAACCAGATAGGGTCAATGCCAAAAGCTGCCATTACCGGCACTAAAATAGGCACGATGAT
>JALSKR010000215.1 GCA_026988735.1 Sulfurimonas sp. | reverse complement strand
CTGAGGTTTTTAAGATGAGTGCAGAATTATTTAAAGATTATGTACCTGAAATACTCATATATGACCCCGAAGTTGACGGAAGCTATGAGCATAAAATACGGGATGAACATCTCAGCACAAAAGAAAAACTGTTACAAAAAATAAGAGAAGCAAAGGCTGCTGCAAAAGGCAATCAAACAACTTTTAGACAGCCGATTCGCACGGAGAATGAAAAACAATGATACAAAAAGCAAATGAAGCATATAATTCCGGTGATTATGAAACAGCCTACAAACTTTACACACAATTAGCCGAACAGGGCAATGCAGATGCGCAGACTTCTTTAGGTTATATGCACCAAATGGCACAGGGATGTGAAAAAGACGAGGCAAAAACGCTGGAGCTTTACACAAAAGCGGCAGAGGCAAAACAGCCCTATGCACTTTTTAATCTTGCCATTTTGTATGAAAATGGTGTAGGCGGAGTTGAGCATAATATGTTCAAGGCGCATGAACTCCATATGGAAGCTGCCACCAGAGGCGTGCCTCCTGCTATGTATGAGGTTGCACTTATGCTGGAACGTGGACTTGGATGTATGCAAAACTTTTCTGAGGCTGCATTTTGGTATGAAGAGGCTGCAAAACGCGGACACCTGCAGGCATTTAACAATCTTGGCGCACTTTACAAAGAAGGACATGGTGTTACAAAAGATGATGCAAAAGCATTTATCTGCTTCAAGCGTGCAGCTGATGGCGGACTTACAGAGGGACTTTACAATTTAGGTCTGCTTTATGATCAGGGAATAGGCTGTGAAGAGGATCATGACAAAGCCCTTGACCTGTGTCGAAAAGCTGCCTATCAGGGTCATGAAAAAGCAAAAGCAATTATCAAAGGTCTCCAAGAAGAGGGTAAGATTGTTTTCTAATTTTTCAAAATGTTAATCGGAACACATCCCGCTTAACTACGCTAGCCGCTGAGGCACTAAAGCTAGCCTCTAATGAGGCAGAGGAGAAACGAATATATGTTTACAGGATTAATCAGAGAAGTTGCTACTGTCAAAAGTTTTGTCGGCTCTACACTTACTATCAGATCACAATACAAAGCCGATATCGGTGATTCAATCGCTGTAAACGGTGCCTGTTTAACCGTTGTAAAAGTCCTTGCAGACGGTTTTGCAGTAGAGCTTTCTCCTGAGAGTCAAAAACTTCTAGCCATTGAAAACTATAAAACGCAAGTCCATATAGAACCTGCCATGAAAATGGGTGACAGGTTTGAGGGGCATATCGTGCAGGGGCATGTTGATACTGTCGGAACGATTCAGGAGATAAAAAATAATGGTAACTCTTATGATGTTTTCATAAAAGTGGACAAAAAATTCATTCCCTACATTGTACCAAAAGGTTCCATTACTATAGACGGGGTAAGTCTTACTGTTAATGATGTCAATGAAAACAGTTTTCGATTGACAATTATTCCACATACAATGAAAGAGACACTCTTTAAAAACTACCGTAAAGGGAGCCGCGTCAATGTCGAGACTGATATGTTTG
>JALSKR010000214.1 GCA_026988735.1 Sulfurimonas sp. | reverse complement strand
CGAACAGGTCGTGCGGGTGCCGAGGGAATTGCGATAACGCTGTATAATGCCTATGAAACAGAAAAAACACAACCGTACGAAGCAGATGAAAAGCATCAGTTTTTAGACGAAAAGATACTTAAAAAAGAGCAGGGTTTTGAGATGAAACCGGAGTTTGTGACACTTGTCATAGAGGGCGGAAAAAAAGACAAAATCCGTGCTGGAGATATACTCGGTGCCCTGACAGGTGATGCAGGACTCAAAGGTGCAAGCATCGGTAAAATAGATATATATGACAGACAAAGCTATGTGGCAATAGAAAATGCACACATAGATGAAGCACACAAAAAGCTCAAAAACGGAAAAATCAAAAACAAAAAGTTCAGTGTTTGGATACTCTGAAAATCAGAGTAGTTTTTGTGCAAGTTCCAGATTTTGCACTCTGTTGAAGTGTTTGATATTGTTGCTTATTAAAGTACAATTATTTTCAATAGCTATACTTGCTATCATTAAGTCCATGTCAGCAATAATATTGCCATTTTTTTTCAATCTGGCTTTTTCTTTTGCAAAAATTATACTTGATGCTTTTGTAAACTCCAGCACTGTAAAGTTTTCTAAAAAAGGCTCAATAATTTTAAGGTTTTGTGTAACTCTTGCAGAATTATAAGCACCATAAAGTAATTCGGTATAGTTAATTCTTGAAATATACAAATTGTCTATTGGAATTTCAGAGAGCTTTTGTACAGCTTCTCTCTGCCCTTTTAAAAAATAGATTAAAATATCACTGTCTACAAGATACTTTTTCATGAAAGGTCTAAGGAAAAATCTTTGAAGTTTTTATCATTTTGAATATTTTCCAGCATCTTGTGGGCATCTTGTGATTTGAGTTTACCTGCATACTGTAATAATTGATTATGTTTTAAATTATGTTGTTTTGAAAAAAAGCTTATAGCCTTTTCAATAACTTCTGTTTTTGTCGTATGTAGCTCTTTTGTTAATTGATTGAGTGTAACAATGACATTTTCTTCTAGGCGTAAATTTATTGCTCTTTTCATAAAAAACTCCTGTTCTTTACAAAAGTATAACAAATAATTTAATTTTTGTAAAGATATTACAGCTCTTGAATTTTTTCTTCATACTCCTGCATAATTGCATCAAGTTGTGTTTGTTCTGTTTCTAGCTCTTCAAACAGCGTTTCAACCTCATTTTCTATATCTGAAACAGTTTTTGAGAGTTCCATTAAGGTAGCGCTGTCTCCTGCGTTTGATGCTTCTACAAGCTCTTTATGTTTACATGTAAGGCTCTCTTCAAGCTCCATTATTGTATTTTCGAGCTTTTGAACTTTTTTCTTGAGTGGGGAAGCGAGTTTGTTTCTCTGCCGTATCAGTTCGGCACGCAGTTTTTTGTTTTCTTTGTGATTTGATTTTGGCGCTTTTTTCTCTTTTTGTGTCTCTTCTTCCTCATCCCAGCCTATTTTTTGTAAAAAATCATCATAGCTTCCGTCAAAATACTCTGCACCCTCTTTGGCAAAAATGATAAGCCGGTCACATACCCGAC
>JALSKR010000213.1 GCA_026988735.1 Sulfurimonas sp. | reverse complement strand
GCCCATAAGCTACTATATGGGATAAAACAATATTTTTTGCATCAACAAACGAAAAAAATCTCCAAATGATGAAATAATTTTTCAAAAGATATAGTGCCATGATTTTGGAAAATGTTAGTACGATATATACATGCCAAAAATGTGTTAAAAACATTTCAGGAATATGGAAATTAAAACGTAAAGAATACGCCAAATACAAAGTTACTACAGAAAGAATACTATCGACAAATACAAAAAACAGTAACCTTTTTGTGGAAGTCGGTTTAAAAATCCTATGCATTACAATGCACCTTTTATAAGCCCACAAATAGCTTCAATATCATCATTTGACATGCTCGTACCACTAGGCAAACATATCCCTTTTTCAAAGAGTTTCTGACTTGTACCATCTTCAACAACTAAGGCATCTTTGAACAGAGGTTGCATATGCATAGGTTTCCATAGAGGGCGACTCTCTATATTTTTTTTGTCTAAAATATCTATGATTTTTTTAGGACTTGTCTTTTCAAAAGTAAGTGTTGTTAACCAACGTGTTCCACAACTTCCTTCTATTTCTGGCATAAATTGTATTTCAGCTATGTCATCTAAGTATTTTTTATAAAGTGCAAAAATTTCTCTTTTCCGTTCTACTCTTTTATTCAAAACTTCCATCTGCGCTACACCAATCGCTGCTAAAACATTCGACATTCTATAGTTATACCCAAACTCTTTGTGCTCATAGTGTAAGTAGTCTTCTTTTGCCTGAGTAGAGAGAAATTTTGCTTTTTCTATCCACGTTCTATTTTCACTTACGAGTATTCCCCCGCCAGAAGTAGTGAGTATTTTATTTCCATTGAAACTATACACTGCCATATCACCAAAAGTGCCACTTTGCTGTTCATGATACCTTGCACCTAAAGACTCCGCGGCATCTTCTATCAGGGAGATACCTTCTTCTTTACATATAGCCATGATTTTATCTAGTTTACATACTTGTCCATAAAGATGCGTCACAATCAATGCTTTGGGTTTTCTAGGAGCTCTTGCAATAGCTTCTTTCAATAATGAAGGAGAGATATTCCAGCTCTCATCACTATCTACAAAAATAGGATTTGCATTTTGGTACAAAATAGCTGATACAGACCCAATAAAAGTAAAACTTGATGCCAGAACATAATCTCCCTGTGTAATGCCAAGCACCCTCAAAGCCAAATGTAACCCTGCTGTGGCACTTGAAAGTGCCAAGGCATTTGCACTACCTGTATACGCTTCAACGCTTTCTTCAAAACGATTCACAAATGCACCAAGCGGAGCGATATAATTACTTTCAAATACCTCAGCAATATAGGTTTGTTCTTTGCCACTCATGTGTGGAGGTGAAAGGAAAATTCTATCCATATATCATCCTAAAATAGTTTTCATAATATATATTATATCTTTTTTTAAAGACCAAGTAGCTATATACTCTTTATTAAGCCTTACTTTGTCTGGCCAAATCACGGTATCATTATATAATTTGGGGTCATCCTGTGCTGCCAACATGGACTCTTCATCCTTGTATTTTAAAGAAGCTGGTCCCGTAATGCCGGGAGAAATTTCAAGAATTATTTTGTCTTCACCTTTAAGTTTGTCTGCATATCCAGCTACATCTGGTCGGGGGCCTACAAAACTCATTGTTCCAAAAAGTACATTAAAAAATTGTGGCAACTCATCTATTTTGGTATCTCTAAAGAACTTTCCACTCTTAGTAATTCTCATATCGTTAGAGGTAGTAATGGTCGTATCTACCCCTTTTAGCTCTCTCATCGTTTTTATCTTAAAGACATTAAAGAGCTTTTCATCTTTTCCTACTCTTTTTTGGATAAATAAGCCATTACTTTTTGTTTCAATGCTTGCAATTATCCATGACAACAATACAATCCACCATGTCAATCCAATACCGATAACAGATAGCACTATATCAAAGATACGTTTGACCAATTTATCTGTCGTCCGTAACATTATTTTTTAATTTTATAAATTCTACTATATGGAGAAGATACAACCAACTCAAAGAGTTTTTTATCGTATTTACCAAGTAAAAACATCTGCACATACGTCGAATGAAAAGTTTCATTATCCATCACAACAAACTGACCATAACTCTTCATGTACAAAACTACCAAGCTTCCATTTGCATGATAATATTGTGATTGTAATTGTATATCCCCATTAGCATTATTCGACGTAACTATGAAATACTTTACCTTTCGTGTTTCTCTTCCAATTAATACTTCACCTTTTTGTGAATCAAATTTTATACCATTTTGTAGGGTAATCATGTTTTTTTGTTGTTGTACCGCACGCGCTGGATAAAAAATCATAGATCTCAGTGCTTTACCTGTCATTAAATCCAAGTTAGCAAAAATGTTTACTGTTGGAAATATGTTGAGCATCCTGTACGGTAAATATAAATAAATGTCTCTTGTTTTTTTAGGAAGATTATAAGATTCACTCTTTAACTCTTCTAAAAACACGTTGGGGTCTAACTGATTTTTTTCACCATTCTTAAACAAAGTATCTGCAACTATTGAATAATTTGAATCTACATATGTTTCTACTGCTAATCTACTCAAATTTACTGCCAATTCAGGAGATGTGGTTTGCATTATTTTTGAGATAATGAAATTGTCGTTGTGGTGTTTAGAGCCATCAATCAGTGTAGAGGTATCGGAATAATACCAAATAGGATAGGCATAATCCCACCAACTTAACGTATAATCTTTCCCTGTTGAAAGTATATTTAATTTTTCAAGATCTTGTACTTCGGCTTTATTAAGTACAGTGGGTACTTTGTATTTTATAATATGCTGTATATTTGGGACAAGTGTCAATAATGAAAAGAAAACAAACACAATACTCATTACTTTTTTGTCTTTAAAGAATGTACTCAGTACATAAAAAAGGTATATCACCGAAAAGGATGCCACAGGAACGGCAAATACTGTAAATCGTAATCCTGCCCAGTGGGCAAACACCCCTACCCCAATTAAAGGTAATGCAACAACAAATAATTTATGCTTCATCACCAATACCATATATCCAATTAAAGCTAAAAGAAGAAGAACTGGGTGACCTATTATTCTATTCGATACTGTTTCCCATGAGATTTTACCAGCTTCACGCACTGTCTGAATCACTTGATAAAAATGTAAGCCCTTGGTTTCAACTCCACGGTCTAGATAGCCATTTAATTTTTCAAAAATAAGGTGAAAAACATCACCAAAAAAGAAAAAGACAAATATAGCACCAACAGTTAAATATAGAAACCTTTTATTATCTACTCGTTCTTTCAATTTTTCTAAAAATAAAAAAATAATAAGTATCGTAATAGCCTTCCCCCATATGGGAACACCCCATAATGCAACGGAAGCAACGATAATAAAAAGATAACTATTTTGATCTTTCTTCTGAAATATAAGTTGATAAAAAGTCCACAATATAAACATAGCATAAATTAAACTTAACCCTTGAGGGTAAAAAAACGGATACAAGAGAAGGGAAGCTGCAAGCCATAATACATTTTTATCTTTTTTATCATAAATAGTCCACAAGAAGAAATACAGCACTGTTATTTGCAATAGAACAGAAAACATATCAGTATCATAATACCCAATCATCGTTCTGTTGTAGTAACTCCATACAATGGAACCCAAAAGAGCAGAAAAGAAGCCAACCCATGGCAATTTGATTAGCTGCCCAAATAAGACCAAAGGAATAACCACTAAACTAGAAATAATTGCAGGCAAATACAAAACAACTGTTTCAAATGACATAGGAGTGTACTTAGCAAGAAAATAACTTGTATATATAAATCCAGGATAACTATTTAAAGCAATATCCATTCGTGGATTTTCAACATGTGCCCCCGTCAACATAGACTCTACCGCAGTAGCAAAAAAGTATCCATCATTCGTATTAATCATGAATTGACCATTCCAATAAAAGTTTGGATTATCTTGAAATTGAAAAATCCAGATTAAACGAATCGCAAAACTAAATATGTATGCAACTAACATTAATAAGGTTAATTCGCTCCAACCTAATTGATTATTTTTAAACATTTTGTTCCTCTATTATTCTTATTACTTTTTTAGCTAACGCTTGATAGGAGTTGTTTTGTAAAACAAAATTATATCCATTTTCTCCTAATTTACAACGTTCAGTCTCCGACATAGCGTATAGTTTTAAAACACTATCTTTTAAATATTCAATATTATTCAATACTACACTTTCCCCACACTGTGCTTCCTTCACGAAATCATTTCCTGCTGCAATCGCCCAAATAATGGGTTTCTTAGCATACATATAATCAAATACCTTATTTGGAGAAACACCAAACTTAAAAAGATTCTCAGATACTAATGATATAAATGCAACATCTACGTGCGATAAAAAATTGTCGACTTTATCTTTATCAATTGCATCAATAAACGAAACATTACTTAATAGTAATGTTTTTACACGCTTCTCTAGCCTATTTTTCTCTCCCCCATTCCCTAATACAATAAAATGGATATCATGATATTTTTTTAATGCATTGGCTCCGTCTATCAGGTAATCAAGATTATTTGCTAAACCGACTGTCCCTGTATAGGCTATGATAAATTTATTTTTAGGAATTTTCTTTCTTATTTCATCAGGTAGTTCATCTTTTGTTCGTTCGTTAACCTCTATACCATTAGGAACATATACAAATTTATCTTCTTTCATACCTTGACCTATATAGTATTTTTTAGCATTAGGCAACAAAGAGATTATTTTATCAGCATGGCGATATCCAAATTTTTCATAATGATACATTATTCTAATTAAAGGATGTCTGTATGTTAAACTTGTAAACTCTGTCAAAGTCAAAGGCCAGATATCTCGTATCTCAAAGAGTAATTTGGTTTTGAATTTTTGCGTCCATTGATATGCAATCTTGACAGGAAACAAAGAAGGAGAAGAGACAATAATATGAGAAGGTTCCAAATCTTTTAAAAATCGTAACTTCCATGCGAAACACACCATATTCCATATACGTCCGATTGATTTAGATGTTTTATATTTTGGTAATCGTACCCATATATACTCAATACCATCTATATATTCCTTTGTAAATTGACTATTTGTTTTTGGCAACGTTGAAAACAGATGAGAGTAACTTCCAGTTATAAGAGTAACCTTATATCCTAATTTTATCAAATTTCTAGCTAAATAATAGTGTCTATACTCCATACCATGATAAGGGGAACCTATATACTGATTAATGATAATAATTGATTTCATATTTATTTTTTACATACTACATATATCATATTATCGCACTTTGTTTCCACAATAGTAAATCCAATATCTTCTAATATTTTTATTATTTCTTTTTCATAAAACCAATATGTTGTTGCTTGATTTTTAGTAAAAAACTTGAAATTTACTTTATTTGAAAGTTTAAGCCATGGCAATCTCTGTGTTTGCCACTTTTCTTTTCTAAGTATCCTCAAAATATTTACAAGAAAGCTTACAATAAGATTAATTTTTCTTCCACTATATGAAAGAAAAGAGAAGATCACTATGCCATCTTTTTTTAATACTCGATATGACTCTTTAAGCACGCAAGAGATAAATTCTTCTGGAACCAAAGAGACAATTTGCTGAAGATAAATAGCGGCATCAAAAGTATTATCATCATATATTGACAAATCAGATGCATCATGTACTTCAAAATTAATTTCATTACTTTTTAATTTTGCACTTTTTATCATTTCTTCTACAAAATCAAATGCAACTATCTTTATATTTGGATATTTATCATGTACCTCTAAAGATATTCTACCTCCTCCTGTACCCGCTTCTATCAAAATCCCCTCATTGCGAATATACTTTTCAATAAGGTATTGCTCTTGCTTCAAAAGCCCTGAACGTTCCGTCCAGTTTTTTAATTCTTCGTTGGCATATATAGAATGATTATTCAAAACTTCTCCTTATCTGCTCTTGATAAAGTATAACAGATATTTTATTAGCCAAAGGATGGGATAATTTTTTAATGAACTTTTTAAAAGGATAAAGTATTTTGACGATTAAGCCTATATCCCATCTATACGCAATGTTTAGTTGAACGTATGCTTTTCTAAATTTGAATTTTTCTATAAGAAATTCTTGTATGTTTGTGTCATGCGAAATACTTCTTGCCCCATCGTTAACATATCGAATCTTTTTATCGTTCAAATAAAATTGATTCATTTCGTACAAAAGAGCATAGCTTGTATAGTTTTTTTGATATTTTGGATGAAACTTAATTGTAGAATAATGACACATATTCTCTTCTATAAAATTTTCGCTATATGCAACTAATCTGTGATTTTCTTTATCAAATACGCCCCAATATTCATGCTTTGAAGATACAACATATGATTCAAACTTTTCTTTGGAAAGTGGGCATACAAAGGTCGAATATCCTTTAAAAGCAGCAGCATACACCTCATACCCATGTCTTGCAAGGTAGTCGTTTGTGATTTTTCTAACTTCATTTCTTTTTTGTCCGCGACGTATTTTACTCCTTGTATTACCACTTAATTCACCCATGCCCAAAAAGTTATCTTTTATAACATACCAAAACGCCCCATCTCCTCTATCCCATTCATTTGTATATCTCAAAAAATAGGCACCACTTTTTTTTAAAAGCTCTTTAGCCTCTTTCTTGCTAAGATATATCTCTTGATGTGTGGCTACCCTTGGTAGTAATGCACCATGATATTTATACCACTTTATATTGTTATACTCAATCACCCAAAAGACCTTTAACTATAATAGTACTTGCTTTACCAACACCATAAAAATCAAGATTATAATTATCATTAAAAGCGTGTTCTTTATAACTTTTTATTATCTTCTCTTTGTTTGCACCTACTAAAATATTATACCCATACTCAATCAGTTCTACCCACTCTGTCTCATCTCTAAGCGTAAGACAAGGCTTTTCAAAGAAAAATGCTTCCTTTTGGAGTCCTCCACTATCTGTCATTACCAAATCACAATTATCTATTAGCCAAACCATCTCTAGGTAACCAACAGGATCAATTATGGTTAAAGATGAAGTATCTATCTTAAGTGTATCTATCATAGCTTTTGTTCTTGGGTGCAGTGGTAAAATTATCTGCTTCTCTTTGGCTATCTCTTGAAGTGCTTCAAATATCTCTGTTAGTCTCTCTTGATTATCTGTATTCTCTGCTCTATGTATGGTAACTAAAATATAGTTTTTTGCAATACTACAAGATGGTTTTTTAGCTAAGTTTTTATAGAACATTGCTCCATCTTGCATTACATCCCCACTTTGGACTATTTTACAATCAAAGTTATCAAACCCCTCTTTTTGTAAGTTTGTAATAGCACTCTTTGTCGGACAAAACAAAATAGTACTTACTCTATCGGTTAATATTCTATTTGTCTCTTCAGGCATTTGCATATTAAAACTTCTAAGTCCTGCTTCTATGTGAGCGAGTTTTATATGAAGTTTTGAAGCAACAATAGCCCCAGCCAATGTTGAGTTTGTATCTCCATAGACTAAAATCCAATCAGGCTTCTCTTTAAAACAGACCTCTTCTATCTTCTCTATCATCTGCCCAGTCATTGCTCCGTGAGTTTTCCCACCAATCCCCAAGAAATAATTCGGCTTTGGTATCTTCATCTCATCAAAAAATATATCGGACATATTGGCATCATAATGTTGTCCCGTGTGTACTATGACTTCTTCTATATCCTCATACTTTGCTATCTCACGACTGACTGTTCCAGCTTTTATGAACTGTGGTCTTGCTCCTAGTATTGTTAGTATTTTCATTATCTTAATTCCTTATAAATTTCAAAAAGCTTCTTCTTTTCATTATCCCAGTTGTACTTCTCTAAAACAGATTTTTTACCATTTTCTCCCATTTTTTGTGCTTCGTCTGGGTGAGCTAGTATGTAATTTATTGCATCGGCTATCGATTGAGGGTTTAGAGGGTTTACGCATATACCACAGTTGTTTCCTTCTACTATCTCTTTCCAAAATTTAAAGTTAGAAGTAATAATCGGGACACCTGCACTCATATATTCAAACATTTTATTTGGTTGAGCATCAATATGATTTAGAAGTGGATAAAAAGTAACAATACCAGCTTTTGAACGACTTAGCACTTGCGCAACATCTTCACGATTTAAAAATCCCAATTCATTCACTCTATCCCAACCCTCATAGTTTTTAACTTCATCTTCTATATTTTTTTCACTAAAAATACCTGCAAGATTTAGCTTTGCCGAAGGAGTAAACGCCATCGCTTTTACTATCTCTCGTATGCCTCGTATTTTCGCTATGCCACCTACATAACAAACTTCATCATTTTTCTCTTCCCATGGTGTTGTATTTGAGAGTTCGCCTAAAATTGGAAAGTTGTTTATATCTACAGAGTTTTTGTTTATCTTTAAAAACTTATCTCTTATATAGGGAGTAGCTGTAACGATGGCATCGAACTGCTTACAAGTATAGCCCTCATAAATAGCAACACATTTGGAAAGTATGTTTAGTAAGAATTTATTGAGATATGGCTTACCTAGCAACTGTTTTGGCAAATCTTCATGAGCATCAAAAATAACTTTTTTACCCATTTTTTTTAATTTTAATCCTATTGGTATCAGTTCAGGGTCATGAAGATGATATACATCACTATCCAGTTCGATAGATTTAGAAAAGACTTGTTTAGTAGTACTTGTCATACGTGATATACGGCCACCCTTTTTAGTACCAACATCTACTATATTTACACTGTTTTTGATTTCATTACCTTGACCATCTGCTACAACTAAACTCACTTCATATTCTTTTTGAGTCGCTAAAGAGCTACACATTTTTAGAAATATACGAGTGTCATATCGGTGATGTACAGATGTTAAATGGGTTATTTTAATTTGCATATACATCCTTATAGGCATCAAGTAAAACTTTCTCCTGTTCTTCCCAATTATAAATATCTTTTGCTTTTTGGATATTTTGTTGTAACTCTTTTTTATCAAGCTTTATTGCTTGTTTTATAGCATCTTTTAAGCCTTTTGGAGTATTCACTTTTGCAACTACACCTATACTATAACTTTCTACTAAACTCTTCATTTCATAAAGATTAGAGACTATTACAGGGATTTCTGCCATTAAATACTCGAACATTTTATTTGGTGAACAATAATAATGATTTAAACAATTATTTTCATAAAATAATATCCCAAAATCTGCACTTGATGTATAATTAAGAAGTGCATCAGGAGTAACTGCTTCATGAAAATAGATATTTTCATATTTTTTTGAATACTCTTTTACTAAATTTTCTAACTCTCCATACCCCATAAAGACTATTACTGGTGTATTTGTAGATTTGCTATTACTGACTGGGTACCTTGATAACCCCTTAAACACTTCAAGCAATATTTTTATTCCCCTACCTCTACTTAGTCCACCTTGATACAAGAAAATAGTTGTATCTTTTTCTATATTAAATTTTTCTCTAAATATATCTTTCTTCTTCATCTCTTTATATGCTGGTGTATTCAGAACAACAATAGGTCTCTGTAATTTTGGATAAAGTTTTTTATACTCATCGGCTATAGATTCACTCACTACAATTGTCTTATCACAATAGGGGATAAGAACTTTTTCTAAAATAGATGCCAGTTTTTTTCTTAAGCCCCTCAGCCCTTGTGTCTGTGTTTCATACTCATGAGCATCATAAATCAACTTCACATTAAAAAAAAACTTATAGAATACACCTATAGGTAATAAGCCTAAAGCATGCACATTGACTACCCTTATATTTTTTTTTCTGTATTTATATAAGATAATAGTTAGATACTCCATATATTTTATCAACTGAAAAAAGAGATTTTTTGGTAAATCTCTACTTTTTAAAGATATTCTATTTATCTCTCTATGCTCATCAATAAGCTCAATATTTTTCAAATCACCTTCATGTAACCCAACGATATATATTTTTTTAAATATACTTTTTTTAACAAGTGTATCTGTCTCCTTAAGCATTCTACTTTCATTTTTTAGATTTGTTAAAGAGATGTGAAGATTATTTATCATCTATTTCTTCAACTTTTTTATATATGCATAAAACTTTCTCATCTTCTGCTCAAACTCATAATCTGAGGGGTAATCTCTAAAAGTTTTATTTGGTATCTTCATAATATCTTTAAATTCTTTTACGCTTAAACCCATCTTTTTAGAAAGAAATTCAACATCTTCTTTTAGCTCGTGTTCATCATAAAGTGGCTTTTTCAGCTCATGAAGAGCCTCCTCTCGACTCATTTGTCCTGCTACAATCAAACTTGAACGATGTGCTCTCCTTTTATCAAAACCAAATTTACTTGGAAGCCAATGTGCTTGAAAAAATTTGGTAAATCTACTTTCATGATGTTTTGCTCCGTAATCTTTCCAGTTGATTTTTTCCATAATGATTCTTTTTGCTTCATCTTTATTATACTCCATAAGATCAAGCGGTCTGATGATTCTAAATTTTTTAATTAAAGGATAGTAGATGTATTTTTGAAAAAAACTAACGGTTGTGTACTCTTTGAGTTTTATTTTTCCAAATTGCTTATGTACAGCCTTAAGTTGTTTGGCATCCATTGCATTATAGCCCCAAGCTGAAGGCAAGATAGATTCAGTAGCAAAATTGCCACCTGTCAAAAAATATTTAATACTGTACTTATTTGCTACCTTATAAAGTGTTGCAAAAAAAGCATGGTCTTGTGGAACATCTTGATTTGCAAGTTGTGATTTAAAATAAGCAAGTTGCAGGTCTTTCATCTCTTCCCAATTAATAACACCAGTATGCAGATCAATATCAAGAATTTTTACAATATTTTCAATATTATGCACTGCGAGTTCACTATTCCATCCACCATCTATATGAATAGCCAATATTTTAAGCTCAGGATATTGTGTTCTGAGCACATATGCCAAATAACTACTATCAACCCCTCCGCTAAGTCCTATAACACAATCATATTCTTTTCCTTCACCATCTTTTTTTATCTCTTTTATGATGTTATCAAGCTTCTTTTTCCCAATCTCATTTGGAAACCATCGTGGTTTTATCTCTTTTTCAAACCTTCTACAGTGATTACAGACACCATTTTCATCAAATTCAATCTCTGGATCTGTCGTGTCCATCACACAATTTGTACAAATCTGAT
>JALSKR010000212.1 GCA_026988735.1 Sulfurimonas sp. | reverse complement strand
AAATATCACGCGCTCCTGCAAGATCATAACTTTGCAGACAATGAAAACCCTTCTCCTGTAACCTTGAAGTCAAGGTGTTGTTAATAACCCGAGAATCTTCAACAATAAGAATCGTAAAGTTTTTATTCTCTAATCTTTGCTTCTGACTTTTACAACTAAACATATTTTTATATCCATCTATTTTATTTTAAGCTGCACATTCTAGCATATTTTCTTAAAAACCAAGTCCCCCACCAAAATTTTGTGCAAAACTCGGATCGGCATACCCTGCCATGCTAGAACGCATACGCAGTTTTTCAATGTCTGCTTTTGAAGAGATATTTTGCGGACAGACAAGTGTACATTCATTGCATAGGGTACAATCCCAGACACCGTTTTTCTGAATGGTTTCTATCTTTTCTTCCGGTGCGGTCTCACGCTTGTCACTTACATATTTCCAGACACCTGTTAATGCAAAAGGGCCTAAAAACTCTTCGTTTACAGCATATACAGGACAGGCAGAGTAGCACGAACCACACAAGATACAGTCACTTTGCAGGGCATTTATTTTTTCATCTTCATGTGTAAGTTTTGCCTCTTTGTTGAATGTTTGCAACCATGTTTTTGCCCGTTTGTTTGTCTGTAGCGCTTTGTTCATATTGACAACCAGATCTCGTATGACTGTTACATTTTTGAGCGGTTCTATAACATCACCGTCTTGTACTTTATAGGCACAAGCAAGCACCTCTTTGTCATTGACACGCATCGAACAACTTCCACAAACACTGCTGCGACATCCACTGCTGTAGGATAAAGAGCTGTCCTGCTCTGTTTTTATACTGTTTAACACCTCTAAAAGTGTAGCATCTTGCAAGTCTACCTCATATGCCACAAGACCAGATGCTCTTTTTATGCTTATTCTCATTACTCTACTCCTGATGCTTTCTCGGAAGCGATGCTTTAGCTTCGCCTTTTAGGCTTCAAAAACTAAAGCCTAGGTTAAAACCTAGGTTCCGAAAAACTACATAAATTTTTAATTATTATTCTTCTGCCATAAAATGAGCGCCACAACTCTCTTTTCGCGCTAACGCAGCACGCACTACCGCTTCACAAACATCAAGCATATTTCGAAACTCTATAAACTCTACAAGATTTGTGTTATAGACTTTAGCTGTATCTTTTACGCCCATCAAAGGAAGTTGCTCTTTAAGCAGTTGTATCTCTTTTTGGGCTGCTAAAAGCTCACTCTCTTTTCTTATAATGCCCACTTTTTTGTAAAAGAGTTCGCCCACAAACTCACGCTTTTTATAAAAGTCGATTTCGTTCGTAAACTCTTTGAGATTATCTATAAAATTTGTCTCTTTTTTGCAACTTCGCTCATTCTTACTCTTATCATCACAAAAAGTATAGTGTGCAGCACTTTTTCCGGCTTCTTTACCAAAAACTATAATCTCAAGTAAAGAGTTGCCACCCAAACGGTTTGCTCCATGCACTTTATGGTTTGCACACTCACCACAGGCAAACAAACCGCTTACACTTGTTTGTGATTTGTTATCAACTTCTATACCGCCCATTGTATAATGTGC
>JALSKR010000211.1 GCA_026988735.1 Sulfurimonas sp. | reverse complement strand
ATTTACGAGGTGACAATGTCATGCTTTTTGACAAAATTATTGTAAACATAGAGAGTGTCTCTTTGGCTATGGCAAAAATCCAAGGGGAATTTGTGGCGAAGCGTGAGAAAGAGATTACGGAGTTATAGACCCCAACAACAAACAAATGTAGAATTATTCGCATTCGTAGGGGTCGATTGCAATCGCACCTTATTTCAATAAGCTTTACAAGGTTATCAAGTAACAAGTTTTAGAAAAAGATATTTTTACTTTAATATAGAGATTACTTGGTAGGAGCATTCTTAGGATTATTTGCTTTAGCTAATGCTATGAGTCCACCTTTTACCACGTGTACCTTTTTAAATCCGATTCTTTTGAGTCCTATGGCTGCAAGTGTTGCACGTGTGCCTGAATGGCATACTACCATGATAGGTTTATCTGTAGGTAGTTTATCTAGGTTCTCTTTTTTGAAAAGTTCAGAGATAGGCATATGCAATGCATTGTCTCCACTAAGTGCTATTACGGATGCTTCGCCATCTGTACGTACATCTAAAAGTGTGATATCTTTTTTCTCTTTTAAAAGTTTCATTACCTCTTTTGCTTTAATGAAAAGTTTTGAATCTGCACACGCTTTTTGTGTCATGTGAGAATAAAATGTGTTGAGTTCCTTTGCCTTTGTATCATCATATGCGTGAGCAGAGACAGTAAGTAGTGCAAAAGTAAGTGTAGAGAGTAATATTTTTTTCATTTGATAAGTCCTTATTATAATTTAAATAAGTTAGAATTATAGTATGATTGGCTTAATTGTTATTGACATATGCATAAAAAAGTGTTATATTTATGACATATGTTCAAAATAAAGGAAAAATCATGAAGATTGCAATACCCGTGAAAATGAATAAAGAGAATACAGCCCTTTCACCCCTTTTTGGAAAAGCAAAATGGATAGCATTTGTTGAAGATGAAACTATAAACATCGTACCCAATGCTACACATGGTGGTAGAGCTGTTGTCGAATGGTTTGCAAGGGAAGGTGTCGATACTATCATTTTTCAAGAGATGGGTCTCACCCCTTATGAGATGATAAAATCTATAGGAAATATCACAATGTTTCATGCAGGGCATGAACGTGTACTTCTTGAAGAAGTATTGGCAAAATTCAATGCCAACCAACTAACACTGATAGATGATACAAATATAGGTGAGATTCTTGCACATCATGAAAAAAAGCACCCACATAAGCACTAAAATAAGTATAGCCTTGTTGAGACTTTGGCTCTTTTCTCTTTTGTTAAACTTGAATATGGATTTTGAATTTAGATTAGGATTGGAATGAGCTACCATTAACAGTATTGAATATGGAATTTATACTACAGAGTTTAGAAGTCAAAATAATGGTTGTTATTTTTGTGAGGCAAAAATAAAAGCTAATGAAATTTCACTTTTGAAAATAAAAACCTTGGAACTAAAGAAGCTCTAACTTCTCATTAATCAACACTCTTTTTAATGAGATGTCTAGTCTAGGCTCTATCATAAGTGCTGTAGAAAAAACTCCAGCTTCCACCGTACTAGAGGCAATCACCGTAGCA
>JALSKR010000210.1 GCA_026988735.1 Sulfurimonas sp. | reverse complement strand
GCAAAAAAGCTCAATGTCAATCTTGTAACAAGAAGCAGTTTTTGCGATGACGAGGGAACATTAATTACAAAGGAAGAAAATATTATGGAAAAACCACTAGTAAGCGGAATTGCGTTAGACAGAAACCAGGCACGCATCTCTTTAATGGGTGTCAAAGACAGACCGGGCATTGCTTCTGATATTTTTAATGCATTGGCAGATGCTGAGGTAAATGTTGATATGATAATTCAGAACAAAGCGGTTGACGATACAACAAATATTGATTTTACTGTACCTGTAAGTGATCTGCACGATGCAAAATCTGTTGTCGATACATTTGTACAAAGCGGTGAAATTAAAGATGACTCTTACAATGAAGATATCTGTAAGGTTTCTGTCGTCGGTGTCGGTATGAAATCTCATGCCGGTGTTGCTGCCAAAGCATTCTCAACGATGGCAAAAGAAAACATCAATATAAATATGATTTCAACATCAGAAATAAAAGTATCTATGGTTATAGACGAAAAGTATGCAGAACTTGCCGTACGTTCTCTGCACAATACGTATGAGTTAGACAAATAAGTAATTACATGCCGGATTTTGCACAATGGAGCCTGGATGCCATAAGAGAAAAGGGCGGTAGTCTCAGCTGGCTTGAAGAACACCGGTTTGAGTGGTCTAAAACAACTGCATACGCATTGGAGCAGATTCTTAATGGCAAAACAATCATTTTGATTACTGATGAAAAAAGAAAATGGTTTGAAAATTACATTTTGAGTTCTTTAAACGGAGTCTTGCTCGAACGCCCTATGATACCTATTATCAGTATTGACAATATTTATACGCACTACAACAGTGTAGGCAGCGGTGAAATGATAGATATTATAGATGATATGATTTCACTCTCCTTTAAGGGTGATTACTTTTTTTGGTATATCGGCAAAGGGGATGATAAGCGCAGTGACATCGCCAAAAGAAAAGATGAGAGTTATTTTTGGATCTTTGATGAAGATTTCAACAATGCCTTTACACTCAAATCATATGATACGGATTTGGATATCAAACTGTTACAGCTCTACAAACTTTTTGATGCTTCTTTGAATGCTGCAATGTTTGGAGAGGTTGATGCAAGCTCCTGATGCAATAAAAGGGCATATCCTCATTGCAAATGATGTGGAGGAAGCTGCTGAAAAACTTGAAAATGAACTGCAGGGCTTTAGAGTTGTAAAGTTTATAGAAGAAAATTTTAAAATTGAACATGCAAAACTTGTAACGGCTGAAGCATACATCAGTGAAGCACAGACAAAGTATATTATTATCGCAGCTTCTGAGTTTACTGATGTGGCGCAGAACTCTCTGTTAAAACTTTTGGAAGAACCGCCGACAAATATAGAGTTTATTATTATCTCTCCGACCAAATCCAATTTACTGCCTACCGTACGCTCACGACTGCCAATTTTAAAAAACCAGCTCCATCACAGTGTTATGGAGTTGGATATTACACTTGCGCGACTGGACTATAAAGAGGTTTTTGCATTTTTAAAACAACATGTCAGAGTCTCTAAAACAGAAGCCAAAGCTTTGGTTGAAGCACT
>JALSKR010000209.1 GCA_026988735.1 Sulfurimonas sp. | reverse complement strand
TGGGTCAGGCACATTATTTTGATGTGAGTAATATTGGTGATGTTGATGGGTATAATGCTTATATGATGTTCAGTAATCACTATGAGAATATTGATATTTATAATGGTGTACTATGGAATTATGATTCATTTTATGAAAAAAATCATTTTGACTGGACAAGTTCTATTTCTTGGAATTATAGTGACGACCTTACGTTTACGCTCAGAGGTGAAAACCTTTTAGACAAAGCAAAAACCTATAATATTTTTAGAATTGACCCATCTACTGGTTCACGTATGGCACCCATAAATCTCTCTTCTTTCGACCAGCGTATCAGTATAGAGTTGGAGTATTTGTTTTGATAAAAATATTTATACTTATGCTTTTTAGTACTTGGCATTTGTGGGCACTTGATAAGGAGAGTACTACAAAAATGTACCATCATGTTTTTCATACGCTCACCAACAAAGACACGATTAAGCTCTATACAAAAGATAGAGAGTATATCCAAGCCTTTAATGGTTATGAACATATTGGCATTGTCCATAACATACGTAATGCAGACGTGATACTCGTCACAGAAGAAGATGAGCTTAGCAAGCTGGTTTCTTTGCCTAAGCAGATTTTGTTTGCAACAAGTTATACACTGTTGAAAAAAAACAATAATATTGTAGGTGCATTGTATTGGAGAAAAGGACGTTCACAGCTTGTGTTTATCAAAGATAGGTTAGAAAAACATGACATTGTATTGCCTTCTGCCTATCATAAATTTATTATCGAGAGACCATGAAAGAACAAATTATAGATAAATTTGTTGGATTTTTATTGGTCTTTTTGATACTTTTTGCCATTTTTTTACAAATTTCAACAACGCGTAACACAGATAAACTCAAAAATGATGAACTCGTGAAGTCTGAACAATATGCTCAAAAGATAGTACGATTGATTACCCTTCGTACAGGTGGTGCATTAGAACAAACATTAAAACTTAACCTTGATGAAAGAGTAAAGTTAAATGAAATTTTAGAGGCATTTCTAACGAAACAGTTTCGCTATATCTTTGTGTTGGCAAAAGATAAAGATGACCATTACCGTTTTGTGCTTGATGGTGAAAAAGAAAACCCAGAAGCCTTGGGTAATATATTCTTTCCGAAAAGTGATTTGTTTAACGAAGTATATGAGACAGGGAAACTGCAGATTATAGAGCAGAAAGATGAGGTAGAAGGCGTATGGGTCTCTTTGGTTTACCCTTACAAAGAAAATGGAAAAACTACTGCATTACTTGTGTTGGATTTGTCTAAAGAGTATGCAAAATATCTCAATGAGTTTAATTCACCTTTGTTGACATTAGTGCGTATCATGCAAATATTTCTTTTTTTAGCATTGTTGGTTTTGATATTGATAGGGTATCGTTATTATAAGACAAGACAAGCACTGATACACGACAGTTTGACAGATGCCTATACGAAGTATTATCTCACAGAGTTTTTTGACCGTGCGATTGTTTCCCAGTATTATCTATTTCTTGTAGATATCGATGAGTTTAAAGCAATCAATACAAAATATGGAAATCGTTTTGGAGATTTACTGATTAAGTCTT
>JALSKR010000208.1 GCA_026988735.1 Sulfurimonas sp. | reverse complement strand
TTTAAAACGTTCTTTGAGTAGTTTTTTAATTGTATTGACCTGGGATATACTTAACAAATAGCTTTCATTCATCAATTTATTAATGTGAAACACTTCTGTTACAGTAATTCCATAAGGATCTTTTTTCTCTTTTACAACTTTCCCGTCATTAAAACTGTACAGGTAAAGATTCTTACGGGTTGTCTGTATGTAGTAAGTCACGACAATCTCATCAGAATGTTTTTTCTCCAGTGCAACAACCACCCGCTGTTCTTGCGAATATTCACCCTCTTTTAACTGCAGTATATTTTTCATATCTTTTACAGTCAAAAAACCGACATAAAATTTATTGTACAAATCATGATATCTTTGGACTTTCTCAGTCATCAAAAAGTTCATATCTATGACATATTTTTTATTTGCCCGTATTGTTTTTGTAATCCAGCTCATCGTATTGTAATACCTGAACGGATGAAGTTTCAGCATATGTGCTTCTATCATCTTCTTGGAATTTATTTTGTCTTTTGGCAAAAGTTTTTGTTTGTCGAGTTTTGTAATATATTCTAAAACCTCTGCAGCCGAGAATTCTTTTGTAAACCATACTTTACAGTATGACGGAAACTGTTTGGCACCTGTGGCACCTTCATTTAAGATAATGAGTGATTTGATTGTGTAGTTTGGAAAAATAATCTCCAAAAGCGCTTTTTTCTTTCTCAGTCGGCGACGCAGTTTCAATACAGACTTTACCAGCGTCATTTCAACAAAATAGAGTTCATTGTTTTTTGTCAAAAACATTGCATCAAATTCACTGATTTCTCGGCTTTTTGTTCTGTAGACTATCTGTTCTTTTTCACTTATAGAAAGAGTATTTGCGTATGCTTTACATTTTCCCTGATGAAAACCCTTGAGTACAAATTTTGTTATATAGTCATTCTCTTCCGCATAACGCAAAAGTTTCTCATAGATAAAGTTTTCATACACTTCCCCTTCAAAGGAACGGTAGGAACTCAGATATGACGGATCATCCAGATCAATGCCTTTTTTAATTAAAGAGAGTAAATGTTTTGTATTATAAACATAATGAAGTAGATTATCTGCTATATCTTCTTTTTCTAAATTTTTAATTGCCGGAGAAATTTCTAACATCAGAGTGTCATCTCACTGTTTTTAAAGAAGTCATCTATGACTGAGCGGTACGTTGCTATATCATCAATTGAATTCACTTCATTTCTCAAAACTGATGCGCCTCGGTACCCTTTAGAGTAGGTATGGGTATGTTTTCTAAACATTGCAACACCGTGCTGTCCGTAAAATTCTATCATTTTGTCAAAATGTTCCATAATAATTTCATGCTTGAGACTTTGTTCAATATGTTCAGTCCCGGTTTTGAGTTGGTGAAATATCCACGGAGCGCCTACTGCACCGCGACCTATCATTACACCGTCAGCACCGGTATGCTCAAGCACCCATTTGGCTTTTTCATAAGAGTCTATATCACCGTTTGCAATGACCGGGATATCCACAGCCTCTTTGATCTCTCTAATGGCATCATAATCAACCGCAGCCTTGAATTTGCCTGTTCGTGTTCTTCCATGCACAGCAATAAAGTCTGCGCCACTGTCCTGTACTACTTTTGCAATATCCACATGATTTTTCTTTTCAAATCCCAGTCTTATTTTTACACTGGTCATATTTTTATTGGATGTATTTTTAATGGTTTTTATGATCTCTCCCATTAGCGGAAGATTTAAAAGAAGAGAACTGCCACTCCCGTGTCCCACAACTTTTGGTACAGGACAGCCACAGTTCAGGTCGATAATATCAATCCCGTCCTGCTCATTGAGAATCTCAACAGCACGACGGACTATATCAACATCGGCACCTGCAATCTGTACAGAATAGGGATCTTCCAAAGAAGATTTTTCCAGCATATGCAAAGTTTTTTGTGAACCGTGAGCGAGTGCATTTGAGCTCAGCATTTCACTGACTGTCAAATCTGCTCCAAATTTTTTCACCACACTTCTAAAAGGAAGATCAGTAAAGCCCGCTAACGGAGCTAATACATATAATGGTTTGTCAAAGGAGAGATTGTTTTTCTTCATCTTTACAGAAACATATCTATGCTGAAATTTTTACCACACTCTTTAAGAGCACGATAGGCTTTAAAGTTCTGATACTCATCAGGCTGAGAGTTGTCAAGAATAGCATTGGCAGGGGCTATCATTTCTAAATCATAGAGTGTATAGAGGTATGCATCAACAGCATCTTCGTCTTCTTCAGACAAAGTTTCAAAAAGTTTTATTCTTTGTTCCGGGATCATACCTCCCTTAGAAAGAATAGAAGAAATTTCAATATAGTCTTTTTTACTGAGATCGAGTTTTTTAAATAAATCTATAAGCACTTCGTTGCTTATTTTCAAAATATTTTCATCAGCATTGATTCTTGAAAGGATTACATGTAAAGCCTCTTTTGTTAAAAAAGTTTTATATTTTTCAATACCGCTTAATGGTGCAGTTTTTACATAATCGACATACACTTCTTTACATATACTGTCATCATACTTGGTACAGTTTGCTAAAATATTTTCTGCACTGATCTGACCTTTTTTATATCTGTTTCTTTCGTTTTGTATAACAAGTTCGTTGTCAGACGGTAAATTGTACGGTTTAAGGTCTGCAACTTCACCGTTTTTGACATCCTGAATAATTCGCAATACTTTTTCAATTTTTTCGTTATTGATTTTTCCTATAATCTCTCCGACCGGGTGCATCTCACTATTTTGCAAAAGTGTTCCCAAAAGAGTGTATCTATCGGTTTTAAATGTATAGTTTCTCTCTTTTTTTCCCAGGTAGGCATCGATAACAGCATTAATAAGTTTTTCATAATCTTTTTCATATTTGCGTAATCGAAAATTTCCTATAATTGAATAGAATGTCATATGTGCTACGCTTGCAAGGTAGAGGATAAATATTGGTATGATTATCCATAAAGCGATAGACAGTGACGGCATAGGAATACCAAACAAATCTATACTCATGCTTTCTTGTGTTACATATGCATAAACATACCAACCGACAAGTCCCATCCAAACCAATGCAGCTATTGTGTACCTTTTAATATACATTCTTCAATCCTTTATTTAGATTTCTCTACTATTTCTCTACAATCAATACAGTATGCAGCATGTGGTTTTACTTTCAGTCTTTGAAAACCTATCTCATCTTCACACATTTCACAGATGCCATAACCACCGTTTTTAATTTTAGAGAGTATTTTTTCAATTTCATCCAATTCTTGCTTTTGTTGCTCTATTATAGCACCTTCTACCATAGAATTGTTATTTGCCGAAGCATGATCACCTTCATCATTTAAATCCAATGTATTCAACTCACTTAGTTCTGTTCGGACGCCCTGAATGTTTTTCTCTATTTGTTCTTTTCTGCTTAGTAGCAACTCTTTAAAATATTTCAACTCACTTGCTTGCACTTATATTTCCCTTTTATTTATGATATGGATGATTGCTTAGTATTGCAAAACCTCTATAGATTTGTTCCAGCAAAACCACCTTGGCAATTTTGTGACTCATAGTTATTTTGCCTAAACTGATAACAGCATTGCTTTGGTTTAAAAAATCTTTTTCAAAACCATATGCTCCGCCTATAAAAAATTTTACGGACATTTTATCATTTAGTAGCTTACTAAATTCAAAACTGTCCACTAGTTTTCCATCTGGATGCAAAGTTATACAGAAATCTTTCCCAATATAAGCTTCTAAAGCTTTAGTATATGCTTTTTGAGCAGCCTGTGGGGAAATTGTGTGTGCTTTTGTTACATCTTTTGAAAAAATCTCTGTATCTTTTATAGTTGCAAACCTTGATATCATTTTTGTCAACTCTTTATATAACGGATCATAGAGCGTCTTTTCTCTTTTTGCTATAGAGACAATTTCTATATTCATTGAAGTAAACCGCTCCCGATTACATTATATGTTACATGTTCAAAAGAATCAGTAAGCTTCACTCCTCCTATAGCAGCTACATGGTGTCTGGATTTTGAAGCAATGGTATCCAGGGTATTACCAAGAAGACTTGAAACATCTTTTTTTGTAGAGGTATTCCTGTATGCACCAAGTCCGATATAATTTAAATCCATTGCATTTGCCTGCAGAACTTCTTCTTCATTGTGCGTTGAAATGCCTAAAATTTTATCTTCATTTATAACACTTCGTAAAATTTTGACTGCCTTGAATACATCTGTATCTATAGCTTTGAGATCTTCCTGCCCTACATGTACACCATCGCAGAACTCAACAAGCTCATAGGCATCATTCACTATCAAAAACCCGTCATAGCTTTTTCTGATTTTTATCAACTGCGCTTTAATAAAAGCAATATCTGCATTTTTATTTCGATATTGTATAATTTCAGCATTCTTCTTTTTTGCAATATCTATAAAGGATTCTAAAGAAATTCCTTTTTTATCAAGCATATCCTGGTCACATAACGCATAAAGTCTCATATTAATCTTTTATCAGTAAAGTCAACATATCTGAGAGAGTTTTTTTCAACTGATTTCTATTGACAATCATATCAATAGAGCCATGTTCGAGTAAAAATTCAGCCCTTTGGAAGCCATCAGGAAGTTCCGAACCTATAGTCTGTTCAATGACCCTTTGCCCTGCAAAACCGATCAAAGCTCCCGGTTCTGCTATAATTATGTCACCAAGATTGGCAAAAGATGCACTCACTCCACCCATAGTAGGATCAGTAAGAACAGAAATAAAAGGCAATCTGTGATTTGAGAGTTTTGCCAATGCTGCTGAAGTTTTACTCATTTGCAGCAGTGAAAAAGTTGACTCCTGCATTCTTGCTCCGCCCGAAGCGCTGAGTATAATCAAACCCTGTTTTTTCTCTATGGCTCTATGCGCTGCCCGAACAATTTTTTCACCTTCAACTGAGCCCAAAGAACCGCCCATAAAAGCAAAATCAAAAATGACAAGCTGTACATCAACCCCATTCATTTTACATTCACCGCTTACTACTGATGATTTTCGTCCTGTTTTTGCATAAGCCTCTTCAAGCCGTTTTTTATAAGGTTTTTTGTCAACAAATTTTAATGGATCTACAGGTTCTAAAGAAGCGTCATACTCTACAAATGTTCCCTCGTCTGCAAGCATGTTGAGTCTCTCTTTTACACCTATACGAATATGATACCCGCATTTTGGACAGACATAGTTTTGGTTTTCAACTTCTTTATAGTACATCAGAGAGTGGCATGATTTACATTTAATCCAATGTGATCCCGCTTCTGCTTTTTCAGGTTGTTTATTATCAAATGTTTTTGTAAAAAGGTTTAGTAAATTCAAAAAAAATCCTTAACTTATATAAATAGACTCTATTATAGCAAATTAATGTTGATTTTAAAGAATTTTTGAAAATATTTTTGTAGAAGAAAGGCAGATTTACTCATTAAAAACAAGTAAGTCTGCTTGAACTTATTGCAACAAAGAGTCTATAATGCTTCTTGCTGCCTCACGACCATCATATGCCGCAGTAACAACCAAATCAGCACCACGAAAACAATCACCTCCGGCATATATACCGGGTGTAGTTGTTTCATATGTCTCTTCATTGACAATAATCCCACCCCATGAATTTGTCTCGATTCCATTCTCAGCAAAGAAAGATGGAACAACAGGATCAAATCCAAGTGACATTATAACCACATCAGCATTAACTCTGTACTGTGAACCTTTTACTTCTTCCATACGTTGACGTCCAGATTCATCTTTTGCACCCAGAGTCGTTTTTACAACTTCAACTGCTACAGCACGCCCTTCTTCATTGAGAATAATCTCTTTTGGTGCTACCAAAAATGTAAAATCCACACCCTCTTCCATCGCGTTTTTATACTCTTTTTTGGAACCCGGCATATTTTTTTCATCTCTGCGGTACAAACATGTTACAGATTTTGCACCTTCACGTTTTGCAGTTCTTAAACAGTCCATTGCCGTATCACCTCCACCGATGACAACGACATTTAAATCTTTAAAATCAAATTTTTTATCATATGGCTGTTTAAAGTTCTTTCTTTGTATATTTGTCAGGTAATCCATTGCTTTGTAAACATTTGGAGCATTTTCACCGGCGATGCCCGCACTCTTTGCTTTTGTTGCGCCAACGCCTATAAACATAGCATCATGTTCATTTGCAATAGTTTCAAATTCTATATCACGTCCCACTTCACTGTTAAGCACCAGTGTCAAACCGGCCTCTTCCAAAAGTTTCACGCGTCTCTCAACAACTTTTTTATCAAGCTTGAAATTTGGAATACCATATGTCAAAAGACCCCCTGCACGGTCACTTCTTTCATACATTGTTACTGCTATTCCGGCACGTAAAAGATAGGTGGCAGCTGAAAGTCCTGCAGGACCACTTCCTATAACAGCAACTTTTTTATCCGTTGTTATTCCTGGAAAATCCGGTGTATATCCTGCTTTAAATCCTGCTTCTGTGATATGCGTTTCAACAGAACCGATAGTAATCGCTCCGTGCCCGTCATTTAATGTACAGTCTCCTTCACACAGCCTGTCATGCGGACAGACTCTTCCCATAACTTCAGGAAACGGAGAAGGTTCATTTGAAAGTCTAAATGCAAATTCCAAGTCTTTTTCAGATATAGATTTCAACCATTGCGGAATATAATTATGTAAAGGACATTTGTTTAAACAAAACGGATCGCCACACTGAATACATCTGTCACTTTGCGTTGCTGCCTCATCTTTATCAAAGACTTCATAAATTTCACCAAAATCTTTTGTTCTGTCAACAACAAGTCTTTTAGACGGGTCAATTCTTTCAGTTTTTAGGTATTCGCGCATTTTAGTCTCCGTTCTCTAGATTAAGAGGTAATTTTGTTAAATTTTTAGGTTTTACCAGCCAGAAGTTTCGTACTTCCACTCTAAAGTTTTCCAGTAAATCTTCAGCTTTTTTACTTTTTGTTTCTACTACATAATCTTTCAACAGACGTTTGAGATAATGTCTTGCTTCATCTCCTTCATCTGTGTCAATTCTGACAGCTTCGACAAGTTCACTGTTCACATTTTCAATAAAATCATGGTCTTCATCATATACAAAGCTCACACCGCCTGTCATTCCTGCACCAAAGTTGATACCTGTGCGACCAAGGATGACAACAACTCCTCCGGTCATATATTCACAGGCATTGTCGCCGGTTCCTTCAACAATTGCAAAGGCTCCAGAATTACGTACTGCAAAACGCTCACCGACACTTCCTGAAATATAAAGTTTTCCGCCGGTAGCACCGTAAAGGCAGGTATTACCGCCTGCTGAGAACTCTTCACCCTCATTTTTGGAAGTAATAATGATTTTCCCTCCGTGCATGCCTTTACCTATATAATCATTTGCAACACCCTCAAGATAAATCGAAACACCCGGAATTAAAAATGCACCAAGAGCCTGACCTGCCACACCGGTGAGATTCATTTTGATTGTATCCGGCTTGAGTCCTTCATCTCCGTAATATTTGGCGATTTCTCCTGATATCAGGGCACCAAAACTTCTATGAATATTTCGGATTTCTCTTTTGATACGGATTGGGTATTCAGGATGTTTAATCGCATTCATTGCTTCTTTAAGTACATCTTTTTCAAACTTGTTGTCATCAAAAGGCGGATTAAACGGCTGCTGATGCGTATTGACACCTTCTTCTCTGTGCAGGACTGCCGAGAAATCAAATTTCTTTGCAAATTCATCATCTTTGACACTCAACAAGTCTACACGGCCTATCATTTCTTCCATTGTTTTGTATCCAAGTTCTGCCATAATGGCTCTGATGTCTTCGGCCAAATAGGTAAAATAATTTATCACCTGATCAACATGTCCTTTAAAAAACTCTTCACGAAGTTTTTCGTTTTGTGTTGCAATACCTACAGAACATTTATTGACATGACAGATACGAAGCATTTTACAGCCTACAATAGTGAGAA
>JALSKR010000207.1 GCA_026988735.1 Sulfurimonas sp. | reverse complement strand
ATATATCAATCGGTTTTCTGTCTGATTTTAAGTCAAAGAAATCACGAATAAATTTCAATCCGCGTTTGTTCACAAGATTTTTCAATGTGTCAAAATTTTCCTGTGAAGGATGTTTGGAAACAGCATGAATAGCATGAATAACAGCAGGTCCAAAATCATGATGTTCCTGATTTGTATAAAATTTATAGTATCCACCGATATTTAAAGGAAATATTTTGTTAAAACCGTTTGTTTTAAAAGCAGCTTTATGAGCTTTTTGCAGTCTTTCGTCTATATCTTCATAGCTGAGTCCACTGAGCGTACAGTGTGATGTGGCAAAACACTCTTTTACTATGGTTTTATCCAATCCCATTACATCAAAAAGACCGGAATTTCTGTATGAGGCAATTGTTGCAATTCCCATTTTGGACATAATTTTCAAGAGTCCGCTGTTGAGTGCAGTGTGTACAGATTTGTAGGCTTCAGAAAATGTCATATTTAATGCTTTTGATTTTTCAAGCTGATTTGCCACTGTAGCGAACAATACATAAGGATGGATTGCCGAAGCACCATAGCCAAGAAGTACCGCCGCACTGTGCGAATCAATCACTTCTCCTGTTGTGGCAATAATAGAAACCAAGTGACGAATTTTTTCATTCAGTAAAGCAAAATTCAAACGTCCTATAGCCATTGCCATTGGGATAACTCTGTTTTGCTTGTCAAATCCGCTGTCATCCAAAATAACAATGCGTGTTCCGTCATTTTTGACTGATGCTATGACTTTTTGAACCAATGCTTCAAGAGATGCTTTCAAATCTGTTGTATAGGTAGTTGAAAATGTGGAATTTTTATAAAACTCCTGATATCTTGGAGAAGAATCATCACCAAAAGACTTGAGCACTTCTAATTTTTCAGTTGTTATTATCGGAGAAATAGACTTGAGTCTGTGTGCATGTGACGGAATTTCATCCAGCATGTTATGGACTTCACCAAAACCGGTATTTAGGCTCATCACAACTTTTTCACGAATAGGATCAATCGGAGGATTGGTAACCTGAGCGAATTTCTGCTTGAAAAAATCAGTAAAATTACGCTGCTTTTCAGAAAAAGCCGCAAGCGGTGTATCATCACCCATGGAACCCACCGCCTCTTTTGCCTCTTTTACCATCGGTTCGATGACCTGTTCAATTACTTCCTGCGTTACATTAAAGTATCTTTGTTTGACAATTAAATCTGCTTCATCAAGCTCTCTAGAAACAACATACTGCTCTTCGACATGCTCCTGCAGATAAATCATATGCTCATTCAGCCATTTCATATATGGATTAGAACCTTTGAGATAATCATCTATTTCATTGCTTTTAAGAAGTTTTCCAAATTTCAGGTCAAGTCCTATCATCTCACCTGACTGCAGACGTCCACGCTCTTTGATCTCTTCTTCAGCAATATCTATAACACCATACTCTGAAGCTATTAAAAGGTTGTCATCTTTTGTTACAATGTACTTGGAAGGACGCAGACCGTTTCTGTCAAGGACACATCCTATATATCTACCATCAGTTACCGAAAATGCGGCAGGACCATCCCATGCTTCAAATACAGTAGAGTGGTATTCATAAAATGCACGCAGTTCAGGGTCCATATGTGGGGCATTCTGCCAAGCAGGAGGAATAACAGCACGAACAGCTTTAAAAAAGTCCATTCCGTTTACAATTAAAAATTCAAAAAAGTTATCTGCTGAAGCACTGTCAGATGCACCAGGCTGTAAAATCGGCAACAGTCTTTTTATCTCTTCCTCGCTGAAAACTTCACTTTTTATAGATTCTGATTTAATCGCTACATTGATACGGTTTGCTTCAACAGAGTTAATTTCTCCGTTATGGGCTACAGCACGAAACGGTTGGGCAAGACGCCACTCAGGAAGTGTATTTGTTGAAAATCTTTGATGAAAAAGTGAAAAAGAGATTTTAAAATTTTCATTTTGCAGATCTTTGTAAAATTCTTTAATATGTGTAGGCATTACAAGCCCTTTATAAGAAAGAACTTTTGAACTCATAGATGCTATATAAAAATCTCTGTCATCTATCATTTCATGTTCTGCTTCTTTACGGGAAAGATATAAAAGAGCATCAAATCTGTTTGTTGCCATGATTGAATTAGGGACTATAAAAAGCTGTACAATATGAGGCAGAGATGCAAGTGCCTGATCACCAAGTGCATTGGTGTCAATCGGAACATCACGATGTAAAACAATTTTCAGGTCATTGTTTTGACAAATAGATTCCAGCGTTTGTAAATGCTTTTTTTCTTTGGTAAAAACAACAGCCACTGCAAATTGACCTGGCAGTTCTATACCTTTTTCTTTCGCTTCATTTTTAAGGAACTCTGTAGGCATGGAAAGGAGCAAGCCGCTTCCATCTCCTGTTTTTCCATCTGCAGCAACAGCACCACGGTGCATCATGCGTTCAAGTGCAGTAACCGCATCATTGAGCACTTTGTGTGAAGGTTTGTTTTTGATGTTGGCGACAAGACCAAAACCACAATTATCCTTAAATGATCTTAATAAATCATGATGTTCAACCATTTCAACTCCCAAATTTGTAAATTTTATATGAAAAACATATAAATTTAATCTCTTTTTAAAGAAACTTAGTCTATTTAGACAAAGCATGTAAATTATACTTTCTTTTGGTTTAAATAAGTATAATAAGTGTAAAATATTTTAAAAAATTTCATAAAGTGTGTATATAGGAAGCAATTAGATGCAGGGTTTCATCATCAATCTCAATCGTGTAAAAGATGAAGATTTAATAGTAAATATTTTATCTCAAAACAGCTTAGATACCCTTTACAGATTTTATGGTGCACGTCACGGAATCATTAATATCGGTTTTAAAATTGATTATGAAACAGAGCACTCTGCAAAATCCACCATATCAAGACTCAAAAATGTTATACATATCGGATACACTTGGATTAATGACTATACGCTTTTACGCTTATGGCAGGATTTTTTAGGACTTTTTTACAGGCATCTCAAAGACTCTGAAGATATCGGCTCTTTTTATTTTGACTTAATTCAGGAAGCTTCCCAAAACTGGAACAGACAAAACCCTAAGCGCGTGGCTGTAGAAGCCTATGTAAAACTTTTAGAGCATGAGGGACGCCTGCATAAAGATATGCACTGTTTTTTATGTTCTAAAAAAATTGATAATGATATCTCTCTTTTACGTGCATATCTTCCGACGCATGAGCAATGCTCACATACACTGGCTATCAACAAAAAAGGACTCTATGAACTTTTTGAAAACAAGTCTTCTCTTTTTTTAAACAACAAAGAAGTAGATCGGCTGTGGTATGTCTTACTCGAAGGTCTATA
>JALSKR010000206.1 GCA_026988735.1 Sulfurimonas sp. | reverse complement strand
TTTGAGAACAAATTTGACATCGTCTATCAGGATGCTTTTTCTCCGAATACAAATCCGATGCTCTGGACGCAGGAGTATTTCAGCGATATAAAAAAGAGTATGAAAAAAGATGCGATTTTGACAACGTATTCTACAGCGCTTAAAACCCGTTTGGCTTTACATGTAAACGGATTTAACATTTATATAAATTCAGGAAAAGATTACAGGGATGCAACGGTGGCTTCTTTGTCGGAATTGGCAGGATACAAGAAGGTAGATATGGAGCATAAGATTAGATGTAACCCTGATGTGCAACCCTTACGAGACAGCGAACTTATTTCGGAAGCGATGCTTTAGCTTCGCCTTTTAGGCTTTGAAAACCTAGGTTCCGGGGATGTTATTTAGATACATTTATTCGTTAATAACATCCAAAAAATCTTTACCAAACTGTGCAAATTTTTTCTCACCCACACCGTTGACTTCAAGCATCTCCTCTTTGTTGGTAGGCATGTCATTGGCTAAATGTTTGAGTGTTTTGTCTCCGAAAATGATGTAGGCAGGGACACCCATTTCACTTGCAAGTTCCGCTCTTTTTGCACGCAGTTTTTCAAACAGCTCTTCATCATAATCAAACTCTTTTGCCTGTTTGACTTTTTTCTCTTTGATGTTTATCTGCAGTCGTGATGATTTAATATCTACAGGCTTTTGTGATTTTAAAACGGCGATGGCATCTTGGGTCAATTTAAGGACACTGAAATCCCCCAGCAGTAAAATTTTCAGCTCCAAAAGACGCTCGATGATGACAAACCACTCTTTTTTGCTTAAATCCAAGCCTATGCCATAGACGGAAAGTTTGTCCGCGCCGTTTGCCAAAATCTTTTGCTCAGTCGAACCACGCAAAATATCTATGATATAGTTCTTCCCAAAACCCTGATTTGTTTTATAAATGGCACTTAAAATCATTTGTGCCTCTTTGGTAATATCCTGGCGTTTGTCATCGGATGTCAGGCAGTTGTCACATCGCTCTTTACATGCATCAAGTGTATCATTAAAATACTCTGCGAGCTGTTGGTGAAAACAGATTTCACTGGTGGCATATTTGTATATTTTGTCTATTTTTGTATCAAGATGGGCTTTATACTCTTCGTTTGTAATGTCTGCCAAAAAGCGTTTGTGCTGTGCCATGTCACCGGCATTAAAAAGCAGTAAAACTTCGCTGTCTTCTCCGTCACGCCCCGCACGACCGATTTCCTGATAATAGTTTTCCTGCGATTTTGGCAAAGACATATGCACCACAAAACGGATGTCACTTTTGTCTATGCCCATCCCAAAGGCGATGGTGGCAACCATAATGTTGATTTTGTCATTGACAAATATTTTAAAGTTCTGTTCTCGCACATGTTGAGGCAGACCTGCATGATAGGCAAGTGATTTGTAGCCGTTGAGATTTAAAAAAGTGCTTAATTCTTCTGCTTTTTTGCGTGAACTGACATAGATGATGCCGCTTTCATCCTGATGCCGTGCGAGAAAATTTTTAAGCTGGGCATGTCCGTTGCTGATGCGTCTTTGGGCTGAGATAAAAATATTTTTACGAAATACTTTGCCTTTAAGCAACAGAGGATTTTCAA
>JALSKR010000205.1 GCA_026988735.1 Sulfurimonas sp. | reverse complement strand
GCAGCACTATAGGAATTTTGATACTTGATGAGATTGGTCATCTCTTCATCGATGCTTACCTTTGAGACAGAAAAATATTCCATTTCTGTAGCATTAAATTGTGTTGAAACAGTTTCATTTCTCGATATTGCTGCATTTGTAGATATACCGACATAAGTGCTTGTAACATCAAACATTCCATACAGTGTTGTATCGTATTGCTCACTACCCACTTGAAATCTGTATGATTCAAATTGTTGTTGCACCATATCTAGTGCAACATTATTATCCCCTGCATTTGCAGAATATCCTGCTTGTAATTCTGTTGGATTCGTTTTATATTGTTCATTTAAACGAATATCTCTTGCATTGGTTCCTGAAAAAATAGAACCAAGCCCTATAGCGCCTGCAAAGTTTGTGCCCGAAGCAAAAGTATCATCAGGAAAGTTGTCAACAATTGCAAAAGTATACCCCTGCGCACTAGCTGCTGCATTCATGCTGAGCTCAAGTTTTGTATCACCGCTTGCATTCGGTGTATAATTGAAAACAATGTAATCATCTATATCATTATTGGCATTTCCATCACCATTGTCATCTTTAGTTACGAGAATTTGCCCCTCAATCGAGTTAGAACCACTGACACCTGACATGGAAGTCGCAGTATCAATATTTATCGTTCTTCTTGCAACTTCATTGCCATCTACATCATATATTACTGTATCAAAAGAGCCTGTATTGATATTCAAAGGGGAATTTACCAAAGGAGTTGCATCATTAAGATTAATATTATTCGACTCCATTCTCGTTCTTGCACTTTTTGCATACAGATTATTTGTTGATTCTATAAGTCCTTTGGCAAAGGCATCAAGATCTGAAGCAGTAGTCTGTAATATCCCATCTGTAGGCATTCCACTTGTTGTATCAATTGAACGACCTCTCAAATCAAGTGCAGCACCTACTCTTCCACCATTTATTTCCTCTTCCATAGGAATCAATGTACCATCTTGTCTTTCATAAGAGAGTTCATAAAAACCAGAGGGATTATTGCCTTTTTCAATTTTTAAAGGATGATACGTACTGCCGTCAACAAGATTAAAACCATTAACACTGAGTGTATAACTTCCAGTGCTTGTATTTGAGTTGGAATCTATTTGAATATTTGATTCTAATTGTCCTTGATTTACCTCAGCACCTATTAGTCTAGACAAACTTCTTTCTATTACATTTCTTTGGTCTCGTAAATCATTTGCAGTGTACCCACCACCTGCTTCAGCAACATCAATGGATTTATTAAGCTCTGCCAACTGTTTTGCCAATCTATTAACTTCATCAATATCTACTTTAAGCTGTTCATTTACCTGCATTTGTGAATCCAAGACCTTATTTTGTGTTTGCGTTATATTTTCAGTTAATGTTTCTGTTTGTTTTGCCAAAGCAACTTTTATTGCATCATTATCTGGATTATCAGCAAAAGTTTGCCACATATTGTAGTATTCGGATAAATCCGATTTGATTCCGACACCATCTATTTCAGGAAAATAAGTTGAAAGTGTTTCAAGTGTCTGTCTCTCATAATCACTATATTCTTTATCCGCAGAAACACTATTATACCTATCAAACACAAAATTATCAAATATTCTTTCAATATCCTGTATTTCTGCACCATTTCCAACATTCCCTGCGCTCGTTATAAGAGGGTCTTTTGCAGACGTCACTACTCTTTGACGGGTATAACCCTCATTTTCCGCATTTGCTATATTATTACCTGTTACATTAATACCAACTTGTGCAACACTTAATCCGCTGTAACCAATATTGAGTGTATCAAAAAGAGAAGCCATTTTATACTCTCACTTCTAGTATTGCCGAGTTCTTCGATGCAACTTTTTTATATCCCTGCATTTCAGTAGGAACAAGTCGTTCTAAAAAAGTATTATATAAATTACTGACAACAGCTACTAATTTTGCATATTGTTTATTAACTTCTCTTAATTCTGCTAAACTCTTTTTTAAATCATCAAGTAATTTATGTTGTGCCTCGTCTAGTAATGCAACCATTTCAACATTTGGATGTAATCTTACAAGAGAAAAAATTTCATAATCTATCATCGCTTTTTTTGTTTCAAAACTTTTTAACTTCTCTTCTTTTATAGAAAGCCTTGCAAACTGATTATCATGTTGTGCTTTTTTAATATCTTCAATATCTGATTTTGTTATTGAAATTAAATCTTCTAAATCCTGTAAAGCACTCTGCAAATGATGACTCAACATGCCATTCTCCTGTTAGTTTATTTCTAAAGTAACTCATCTGCCATTTTTTTAGATAATGCAGACAAATCTACTTTGTATTGTCCTGAGTCTATAGACTCTTTGAGTTGTTCGACTTTGCTGCTTTTGTTTTGCACAGCAGTTACTGAAGCATTCTCTTTTTTTTGTGTGTTTGAAGTTACATTATTTGTATAAGTACTTCCTATCATTGAATTATTTACATTTGAAATCATAATTCATCCTTTAGTTTAATTAGTTAGGTTTTTATCTCTACAGTTATATCGACAATCACCAGAACTTATTAAGCTAATTTTACGAATTCTTTTGAGATAAATAATCATAAAGCATTTGCGAAAATCCAAAACTTCCGGCACTTGCTTTAGAAAGCTCATCTCTGTACATTGATTTATATATTTTATCTCCCGGATCATTTTGTGACGAAAAAAGATTTTTGTCATCTTTCATCGCATTATCCATCAGCATTTTTACTATAACGGCTTCAAAAGCATCTGTCTGCTCCCTCAAAGCTTTATCCTGTGCCTTTTCATCAATCTTCGGTATCGCTTTATTCGCTGTAGCCATTTGTGCCTGGGCATTGACAGCATTCATTCCGTAACTCATCATATCACCTTCAATTCTGCAGAAATACTGCCCGCACTTTTCATCGCTTCAAGAATAGATATAATATCTTTTGGAGAAGCTCCGAGTTTTTGCAAAGATCTTACAAGATTTGCCACTGTTGTTGTTCCCTCTTTTGTATAGACTTCATTTTCGTTCAAACCGATAACCAGATTCTTGTCAACACTCATTGAACCTGCAGGCTTTGAAAGCTTTTTCTGTTCAACAATTTTGATAGTAATGTCTCCGTGTGTTAAAACTACCGGTTTGAGTTCTATATTTATTCCAGCAACTATTGTTCCTGTTCTTTCGTTTATGATAATTTTATCTTTTGGGTGATAATCCATATCAATCTCTTGAACCTCAGCCAAAAACTCTATCATAGAACGATTTTGCGGACATTTCAGTTTTATACTTCTTGAGTCCATAGCTATTGCTAACTGTGTATGATAATAATCATTAATGGCCTTTTGAATTCCAACAGCATTCTTGAATCCTGATTCTTTAAGGGATAATGTTGCATATTTTTGATGAAACAGGTCAATATTGATTTCTCTTTCAATTATCCCTCCGTTAAAAACAATTCCTGTAGTAGGGTGTGACGCATTTCCTGCACCTCTTGTGTTCAGTCCACCTATACTAATGGCTCCTTGTGCCAAAGCATAAATCTTCCCGTCAACCCCTTTTAAAGGTGTCATTAAAAGTGTGCCACCTTCTAAAGATTTTGAGTCTCCTATAGAAGAAACTGTCACATCCAGTTTATCACCCTGTCTTGCAAAAGGTTTCATGGTAGCAGTTACCACAACAGCAGCAACATTTTTTGACATGATGTCAATTGGATCCATATTTATATTCATCGCACGAAGCATATTAGAGATTGATTGAAGAGTAAATCTTGAGGTAGTCCCGTCTCCGGTTTTTTTCAATCCGACGACAAGAGAATAGCCTATAACCTGATTGTCTCTTACGCCTACAATATTTGACACATCCGATATCTTTGTTGCATAAAGAGTAGAGAAAAAAAGTATAAACAGTAAAATAAATTTCATTGGCGATCCTTACATGTAAAGATGAACCAGCAAATTTTATTCCATATTCTTGTCTCTGAGGTATGTTAACGTAGTATTACCAAATTTTTTTGATTTTTGTACCTTGTATATGCCCAGGAATTCAGGGATCTTTAGTCCACTCATATGTTCTACAATAATCATCTTTACATGTAAGGCAGGTAGTTTTTCTATAAGTTGCATAGTTTTTTCATAGATCTCTTCCATGCCCTTACGGATACTGAATGGAGGATCAATGTAAAAGAATGCATCTTCATTCGACTTTTTCAGTCTTGAGAGAACTGACTGAATATTTTCAAAACTGTCTCCGGCAAACACTTCACAGGCATCAGGATCTGTTTGAGAGATATTTTTTTGAAGTGTTTTTAATGCTTCTTTGTCTTTTTCCATAAAATATATCTTTTTTGCACCACGGCTTAGTGCTTCAAGACCTATTGACCCACTCCCTGAAAAAACTTCAACAAAGTTTGCATCAATTATCTCAAACTGTAAAGTATTAAAAAAAGATTCCAAAACTATAGACTTGGAACTTCGTGTAGTGACTTTTGACGGGAGCAAAAGTTTTTTCCCTTTATATTTTCCTGCAATTATTTTCTTGCTCAGTTGTTTACTTTTCATAAAATGCTTTCACCGCTCTTAAAATATTTTCCTGATACTCTTTTGTTAATAACTCAATTCTTTTTTCCAATACTTCAAAGTTCATTCTCTCATTTGTGCTCTCATCTTCAGACTGAGCATTTGTACTCTCAGGATAGAGTTCATTATATTTTTTTTCCAAGGCCAGAATGAGCTGTGACTTTGAAAAAGGTTTCAATAAATCTGCTCCTTCTTTTGTTGAAATATAAAAACATCGACTCTCATTCAAACACTCTTCATCACGAATAATTATGTCACTCTTTTTTGATGAACTTAAATACTTTGCCAAAAAAAGCTCTAATGACTTTTGCAAAAGCGGAGACTGGCATTCAACAGCTATTTTCATAAAACTATCCTCTCAAATAATACTCAAGCGAGTACTTTAAATCTTCATCTAAATCTTCCAGACACAACATCCAGTTCACATAATTAATATCATACTGGACTATCTCTTCTATATATTTTCCCATATATTTTCCAAATGGAAACTTCTCTAATAGCACTTTTTGAAAACTTAATTCTTTCATCTTTTCTACTGTTGCGTACTCAAGCAAATATTCAAACAGTAATTTTGTTACAAATACATCATTGAGTGCATTATTGGAGCATAAAGCATCTTTAATTCCATACTTTTGCTTAAGTGCATCCTCTTGTCTGTACAGCTTGAGTTCATAGCGTAAAAACTGTAATGAAAACTGTTCACACTCTTTGATAAGATGTTTTGTAACTTTTAATGTATCTATTACATCCCCTTGCCATTGCAAACCGGAAACAGCAAATATTTTCAAATCGAATTGTACATTATGTGCAATTAAAGTATTTTCAAAAGTATTGCTTTTTTGTAGTATTTCATATACTTGCGTCATTTTAAAAGGTTTTTTGTCTTTAATCATTTCATTTGTAATATGATGGATACTTGAAGCTGATGGCGGTATTTTTTTTCCTTCGTTTATAAGTTCATAAAACACCTTTTCATCTTCTAATGCTGCAACCGAGCAGACAACATCGTCTGTTTCAATCCCTGTAGTCTGCACATCTGTAAAAATTAACATTTTTTTACCTGGACTTTTTTACATTTTACACTGAGTACAATGAAAGAAAAAAAACCGGCAATTAAGATAAATATATGCAGAACGTACATATTAAACCAGGTAAACACACTCTCATATGAGCTAAAAAGCTTCATAACAATAAGTGCCACAATCATTTCTCCTGCAACAATCCATATCATCAGCATAAACCATTTTCGCCATACTTTCAATAAATCACCATATCCAATCTCATCTATAATTTCTCCTGTTTCTTCATGAGTCTCTTCTTTTGGACAACTCAACAGGACAAACATATATCCTTTTATGCATTTATTAAAAATATATTTCAGACTTCTAAACAAAATAATCAAAAGCGCAAAGTTCCATGAAACCATAAACCAGAATTTAAATATAGTCAAAAGTGCCATTTTTATTTCACTGTTTAATGCTTCGGCTCCTTGGTTTATATATAAAACGAAAGTAATAAATAGTGCAATAAAAAAAGTCAGCAGCGTAGTATATAATGTCAGTTTTACTGCCCATTGCAACCATATAAAAAGATAGAATCTACTCATTCTCCTGCCCGAACGTATTTAGCATGTCATGATAATGTTCAAGTGTCATAAAACTTTTTTCAAACCTGTAGCGAATGACAAACTCTACTACTTTTTCTTTGAGTTCATTCGCAACATTCTCAACTCTTCCAAAATAAGCCAAAGAGATATTTTTACTTTTTTTTATTGCATTTTTGTCATAATGAATTGCTAAAATCTGTAAATATTTTCCTTTCTTAATTTTACCAAGATCCTCTTCATTCAGCGATACACCCGAAAGGTTCACAGCTTTAAAATGAAATAAATCTTCAAATTGTGCTACTTTCTTATCTATATCCAACTCCCCAAACAGCTTTTGTAATATTTTTAAATTTTGCTTTCTCGCCGTCTCATAACCGGAAATTCTATTTGTTAAATGTTTCAATCTGTCTAATGCGGAACTCATCTGTAAATCCTTTAAAAAATTAAGTATATCAAAAATAAACTGTTTAATTAATCATATTAATTAGATATAATGCTAATAACAAAAATTATAAAATATATAAAGAGACCTATGGATTATTTAAAAATAAAAAATGGTGCTTCACTAGAAGGTACTATAAATATCTCAGGTGCGAAAAATGCATCTTTGCCTCTTATTGCAATGTGCATACTTGCCAAAAACAGTGTACATATGAAAAATTTGCCACAGGTTGTAGATATAAAAACACTTTTAAAACTGTTGTCAAATCTTGGTGCTACCTGTGAATTTTCCCAAGACAGCGTTGTTGTCAATACTCTCAATCTGCACGAAACAAAAGCTACTTATGATATAGTAAAAACCATGCGTGCTTCTATCCTGGTTTTGGGACCGATTTTAGCACGTTTTGGGCATTGTGAAGTCTCTTTGCCAGGAGGGTGTGCAATCGGACAGCGCCCAATTGATCTGCATCTTAAAGCCCTTGAACAAATGGGTGCACAAATAGCTATCAAAGCAGGCTACATTGAAGCAAGAACACCAAATGGTTTGCATGGATGTGAAATAATTTTTGACAAAGTAACAGTTACGGGTACTGCAAATATTGTTATGGCTGCCGCCCTTGCCAAAGGAGTAACAACGATTACAAATGCAGCCAGAGAACCTGAAGTTGTACAGTTATGCGAAGTGCTCAATGCCAGTGGTGTAAAAATAAACGGCATTGGCACAGCAATACTAGAAATACAGGGCACCGATGGAGAATTACTCAATATCGATGGGTTTTCTATCATTCCGGACAGGATAGAGGCCGGAACATATCTTTGTGCGGGAGCCATTACAAAATCAGAACTCACACTTACAAATGTTGAGCCGAAACATTTGGGAGCAGTTTTGTCCAAACTCGAAGAGATGGGCAGTACTTTTACTCTTACAGATACTACAATTACAATTCACCCTGCCTCACATATCAAACCTGTTAAAATTGTTACACAGGAATATCCTGCATTTCCAACAGATATGCAGGCACAGTTTTTGGCACTTGCGACACAGGCCGACGGTGTTTCCATTATAGAAGAGCGGCTTTTTGAAAACAGATTTATGCATGTCAGTGAATTACAGCGTATGGGTGCAGATATAACACTAAACGGTCATATAGCAACAGTGAGCGGAAAAAGTAACTTATGCGGAACTGATGTAATGGCAACGGACTTACGTGCATCAAGCGCATTGGTTCTTGCTGCACTTGTTGCAACAGGAGAGACACATGTGCACCGAATCTACCACTTGGATCGCGGATATGACTCACTTGAGAAAAAACTTTACCAAGTCGGTGCCAATATACAAAGACTTAAAGAGTAATATAATTCTACTCTTTAAAAACTATCATCTCATATAAACTTTTTTTCGTAACAAGTGACTTTTCAGGAGCAACAGAATGTGCATTTTTAGCTACTTCAACTTCGTGACGAAGTTCTGCTATCTCTTTTTCCATTGCATCGATTGTTTCTTTCAAATTAAGAATAATATCCACACCGGCCAGGTTCACACCCAATTCACGTGTTAATCGCAAAATTAATTTAATTTTATCAATATCCCGTTGCGAGTAGAGCCTTATTCTCCCATCTGAACGAGATGGATTTATTAAATTTTCCCTCTCATACTGTCGTAGAGTCTGAGGGTGTATATCTAATATTTTTGCAACAATGCTTATTAAGTAAACCGGTTCATCATAATGGTGCATAGTAATACCCTCCTTTTATACTGTTTTTGGTAATTTTTCTTTCATAATTTCTACCAATTCAGGATCCAGCTCTTCAACTTTAGGCAATACAATATTTGCTTTTAAGTATAAATCGCCTCTTTGTTTTGTTTTACGATTCATAGCACCCATACCTTTGACACGGAATCTCTGTCCGTTTTTTGTATTTTGCGGTATTTTGAGTTTAATCTCTTTTTCAAGAGTCTGCACAGATATTTTATCACCAAAGAGCGCTGCATATAAAGGAACATTAATTGTTTTTACTAAATCATCGCCTTCTCTTTCATACTCTGGACTCGGTGCTACATGTATGCGTAAGAACAAATCTCCTACTCTGCCGTTTTGTGCATGTCCTTTGCCTTTGACGCGCATTCTCTCACCGTCTTTTACACCGGCAGGAATTTTAATGTCAAATCGTTCACCGTTTACTGAAACAGAGTGTGAACCGCCTAAAATTGCTACAGCAAACGGAATGGTAACATTTGCTTCTATATCAAGATTTGGTTCTTGGTAGCGTTGCCCTCCCCCAAATCCGGAACTGCTAAAACCGGAGGCTCCGCCTCCTGCCCCGCTAAAGCCGCCAAATCCGCCGCCGCCACCTGAGAACATTTGACGTAATATTTCATCAAGGTCGACATTTCCACCCTGACTTTGAGAAAAATCATGAAAATTCTGACCACCGAACATTGCATCACCATACTGGTCATACTGTGCTTTTTTCTCTTTGTCACTCAGCACTTCATAGGCTGCATTTATTTCTTTAAATTTTTCTTCCGCACTCGGGTCTTTATTGACATCCGGATGGTATTTACGTGCTAATTTTCTGTATGCTTTTTTTATTTCTGATTCACTTGCATTTGGAGATACTTCCAATGTTTCGTATAATGATTTACTCATGTTTATTCCTTCTAAATTATTTGATCATAAATAGATTATTGTTAGTGGAATTATATCATATTACTTGAGTGTATGTCAATCAAGGTAAAGAAACCTTGATATCTTTAGTGTAAGAAGTGACGGATACCTGAGAAGTAGAGACTCATGCCAAACTCATCAGCTGCTGCAATTATTTCTTCGTCACGAATAGAACCACCCGGTTCTATCACATTCTTTACTCCTGCTGCCGCGGCTGCATCTATAGAATCACGGAAAGGAAAAAATGCTTCACTTGCAAGTGCTGCACCTGTTACATCAAGCCCCATCTCTTTTGCTTTTTTTAATGCACACTGTGCAGCATCTACACGACTTGTCATCCCCATACCGACAGCAACCATTGCGGAATTTTTCACATAGACCACACAGTTAGATTTTGTCAATGATGCTACCTTGTAGGCAATTTCAAGATCTTTCATCTCCTCTGCCGTTGCAGCATTTTTACTCACAAGCTTTGCATTTTTCACTTCATCATCTTTTACTTTATCAGCATCCTGAAAAATAAATCCGCCGTCAATGTGTTTAAAATCTTTTGCATCATTTGCAAGTACAAGTTTATCGCTACCCATTTCAAAAAGTTTGATACGTTTTTTAGCAGCAAAAACTTCTTGTGCTTCTTCAGTAATGCGTCCTGCTATAATTACTTCAATGAAAATCTCATTCATTTTCTCAGCAAGCGCTTTATCAACTGTACCGTTTACGGCAACAACACCGCCAAAAGCAGATACCGGATCACATTTGAGTGCTTCGGTATAAGCTTCTAATAATGTATCTTTAATCGCAAAGCCACATGGATTCCCGTGTTTTGAAATACACACAGCATTTTCATTGCCAAAAGCAGCAGCAATTTTAACCGCACCGTTTAAATCATTGAGATTGTTAAAACTTGCCTCACCTTTGAGTGTTTTAAAATTATTTGAAAAGTGCTTGTCAAATTCATACAGTGCACCTTTTTGATGAGGGTTTTCCCCGTAACGCGTGTTCATTACCTTGTTTCCGACGATAAACTGCTTCTCACCAAAACCTTCGTTAAAACGCTCATTCATGTAATTTGCAATCATAGAATCATATGCTGCAGTGTGTTCATATGCTTTTATCATAAAAGCACGACGAAACTCTTTTGTGTTTTTTTCATTTTCAATCGCATCTATGACAAGATCATAATCATTTACATCTGTTACAATAAGTACAGAATCAAAATTTTTCGCAGCTGAGCGTACCATTGCCGGTCCGCCAATGTCAATGTTTTCTATAATATCATCAAAATCATCAGTCCGCTCAATTGTTGCTTTAAAAGGATAGAGATTCACACATACCAAATCAATCGCTTCAACGCCAAGCTCTTTTGCCTGGTCCAAATGTGATTGTTTGTCACGACGATGCAAAATCCCACCGTGAATATAAGGATTTAAAGTTTTCACACGCCCTTCAAAACACTCGGGAAATTTTGTCACTTCATCAATCTCTATAGCTTCTACACCATTTTCTTTAAGTAATCTATATGTCCCACCGGTAGAAATAATCTCATATCCGTTTTTCACCAATGATTTACAAAAATCGACTACACCGTTTTTATCACTTACACTTACTAACGCTCTTTTTTTCATTTGACGCCTTGATTTAAAATATTACTGCTATTTTATCTAAATAGAGTTTAGAAGATGGTAAACTTAAAAAAATAATTTAAGGAAACAATAATGAAGCGTAATATAGCCATACTCTGTTCCGGCGGAGATGTCTCCGGTATGAATCCTGCATTAAAGCGTTTTGTTGAATACAGTTTACTAAATAATCTAACACCCTACTTCGTGTATGACGGATATGAAGGATTGATTGACAATAAAATTCGAGAAGCAAGCTACTGTGATGTTTCGAACATTATTAATCGAGGAGGCACAAAAATAGGAAGTGCAAGAAGCAAAAGATTTATGCAGGCTGAGTATCGTAAAATAGCAAAACAAAATCTGGATGCATTACATGTAACGATGCTTATTGTTCTTGGGGGAGATGGTTCTTTTCGTGGTTTACATCAGTTTTATAAAGAGCATAGCATAAAGTTTTGCGGAATTCCTTCTACTATTGATAATGATATTTCAGGCACAGACTACTGTTTAGGAGTAGATACCGCCCTCAATATGATAAAATTTTCAATAGACTCTATCAGAGATACAGCATCTTCTTTTAAAAGAGCTTTTGTAATTGAGACAATGGGAAACAAATGCGGCTATCTTGCTCTTGTTTCTCATCTGACATCCGGTTCTGAGCTTTGTTTAATCCCTGAAATAGCATATAATTTAAATGATTATGAGCAAAAGTTCAAACAGGAGATACAAAACGGACGAAGATACTTTATT